>NZ_CAUQNQ010000077.1:0-5559 GCF_963519265.1 uncultured Gemella sp.
TTGAAAAATATTATAGAGATTTTTAGAAATGATATAAAAGAAGTATTTAGAAAAACTAATACGTGGATAATTATAGTAGGATTAATATTTTTACCATCAATGTATGCATGGCCGAATATACTATCGTCATGGGATCCGTATGGACATACTAACAATATAAAAGTTGCTGTAACATCAGAAGATGAGGGAGCTGCTGTTGATGGAAAAGATTTAAATCTAGGTAATAGTTTAGTTGAAGGATTGAAAAACAATAAAAATCTCGATTGGCAGTTTGTCTCTAATAAACAACAAGCTGAGGATGGAGTAAGAATAGGGGACTATTATGCGAGTATTGTTGTACCGAAAAATTTCAGTCAAGATATGACATCTGTTAGTAGAACAGAACCTAAGAGAGCCACTATAGAGTATACGGTTAATGAAAAAATTAATGCGATTAGTCCAAAAATAACAAACAGTGGTGCTTCTGCAATAGCTAATAATATTAGTAAAAACTTTGTAGAAACAGCTAATGGTATAATTTTTGAAAAACTGCATGAAGCGGGGATAAAATTTGAAGAAAATCTTCCATCAATAGAAAAAGTTAAACAGGAAATCTTTAAATTAAATGATAACTTTTCTACATATGAAAGTACTTTAAGTGAATTAATTAGAAAAGTGGAATATGGGCATAATATTTTAAACAATGTTCAAAATACACTCCCAGAAATAGATAGGGTAGCTACAAATAGTATTATGATTGCTGATAAGGCTGGAATTACTATTAATAATATACAGGGCTTCAATGAAAGATTATTGCCGATTATTAATAATCATCTTAATGTTGTAGAGGAAGTATCTAAAGAAGCTAATGTTATAGCAAAAGAGTTACAACAGAAACCAGATAAAACAGAAGAAATAAAAGCAAGACAGAAAGCTTTAGATAGCAGATTACAAGCTAGTACAGAAAGATTACAATTAGTAAAGAATATCTTTGAGTATTTTAATAAATTATCGAATGAGAGATTATTTAATAATCAACTTGAAAGAGTAACTACTTTATCGAATGATATTACGACGATAAAAGAAGTAAATAATAATATCTATAATAAGATGGATCATTATGATGAAATAGCGAATACTGTAAAAGAGGAATTTGTAAATAAATCTGCTAGAATTAATGAAGTTTCTTCAAATATGAGTTCTAAATTGAATGTTGAAGTTGCACCTTTAATCTCTCAAGTTCTTAGCAAGGCAGAGGTTAATATTGATAAGGTGAGTGGCATAATTGCTAGGACACAAGGAGAACTACCTGCAGTAGAGAGAAAATTATCAGAAACTGAGGTGAAAATTAGTAACGCATACGGAAAACTATTATCGTTACAAGCCCAAATGCCATCTGCAAAAAGTAAAATTCAAAAGCTAACTGATGAAATTAAAAAGATTGATAATGGTATAGATAAAAATCAGCTATTTAATCTATTGAAGGTTGACTATAAACAACAGGCAGAGTTTTTCGCAAATCCTGTTAAACTTCAAGAGAATAAACTTTATCATATAGAAAACTATGGTTCAGCGATGACACCGTTCTATACAGTACTTTCTATTTGGGTTGGTTCATTACTAATGTCTTCGTTATTAACTACGAAGGTGGAGGATGAGGAAAACAAATATAAACCTTATCAAAAATATTTTGGTAGAGGGTTATTGTTTGTAATAATATCGTTATTCCAAACATTAATAATTACACTAGGGGATATGTATGTTCTTGGGACACAAGCAAACTCACCATATAGGTTTGTATTATATGCATTACTGATTTCGCTTCTATTTTCTTCAATTATTTACACTATAGTGTGTATTTTAGGAAATGTAGGGAAAGCTGTTTGTATAGTGCTGTTAGTATTACAATTAGGAAGTTCAGGAGGAACATTCCCGATTCAAATGACATCAGAATTTTTCCAAACGTTATATCCCAAAGTACCATTTACATATTCTATAGGTTTACTACGTGAAGCGGTAGGTGGTGTATATATTCCAGCGGTAGAGCGTGATATTAAGATATTATTTATCTATCTAATTATCGTTCTTGTAGGAGGAGCTATTCTAGTAAGTCTAAAAGCACGTTCTGCTAAATTAAGTAGAGAAAGAGAACGCTCTAAATTGTTTTTGTAGATTTAGTACAGATATAATAGAGAATTTTTTAAAAGTAAAATAGGAAGTGATTCAAAGTAATTGATTTAATACAGTCAAGTCTTCTGAGTCACTTCTTTTGGTTGTTTTCTCATACTAAATGAAAAAACTTAGTATTTATGATATAATAAAATGATAAAACCTTAAAATATAGAGGATAAATTATGGTTAAAACATTAGATAGAACAAAAGATATATTTTTAGATACAATGCTTTTGGGAAATGAAATATTAACGAAAAAAATAAAAACAACGAATAAAACAAAAATTACAGTAGTCTTAGCGGCATATAGAAGTGTCGATAGACTAGAAAGTATAATAAAAGATTTATTTAATCAAAGTTTTCAAGAATTCGAAATAATTGTAGTTGACGACCTTTCAGATTCTAAGATAGAAGAAGTGGTAGCTGTGTTAGATAATAATAAAATAAATTATATAAAAAAACAACTAGGTTCTAACTCATCGGCGAAGAATTGTGCGTTAGATTTTTCTAAGGGAGAATATACAGTTTTTGTTGAAGAAAATTCAAAATTAAAATCTAATTATTTGGAATTATTGTTTAATGAAGTATCACAGAAAAATCTTGATATAGCAATGTTAACACGAAATGGTTATCCAAGTATTCTAGATGGGAAAATTTCAACAGGCCAGAACTATCTAGTTGAAGAAATAAAAAGATTGAAAAGTGATTTGAATTATAATATTACTTCTTGTATTTTCAAGAAGAAATTCTTAGATATCTATAGTTTAAGATTCCAAGAGGATATGTTAGCTTTAGAGAATTTATACTTCAAATTACGTGTCTTTGATGTTGCAGGAAAAGTAAGTCAAGTAGCGAAAGTTGGTTATAAAGATTTAGAAGAAAATAAATCTGTAAGAAATAATGCAATGATTGAAGCTTCAACAAGAAGAATAATGATTGCATTTAATAAAATAGAAGAATTTAAGCAAGATAAAAAGTATGAAGATAGTTTAAATTTACTATGTGGATATTTACTTTTTGATGTACTTAGAATGTATGAGAATATGTCCGAGGAAATAGAAATTTTAGAGTTAATAAAATCTAGAAAAAACTATTTTGATAGTGACACATTCATAAATAAAACGATGATAGCAATGTCTCCGATAATGTTTGCAAATCATCTTAACAGAAAGGATAGGAGATAATTATGAGGCGAATATTACATAATGTGTTTTCATATGTGTTTATAGCTTTGTTTACAATAGCTTTAACGTGGGCATATGTTGCACCTTTTGTATATGAAAGAATATTAAATCCGTTGGCACTTCTGTTAGGAGTTCCAGTGGTTTTCATACTGTTTATTTATGCAGTAAAAAAAGTGTTAGCAACAGACGAAGTTGGATTAAAAAAATATAATAGAATTATTATATTAGTATATTTAGTATTTCAGGCGATTATTTTATCTATGGATACACTAAACTTTTCAGATGGTGCGGAGATAGAAAATGAAGCACACTACATGCTAAATTATGGAAAATTCTCTGGTGAAAGATATTTTTTAGTTTATCCGAATAATATTACACCGACAATTATTCTATACTGGATATATCGTATAGCTGCATTTTTACATATGTCAGAAGTGTGGACATTACATATATTCTGTTTCTTAGTAACAACGGCGACAATATTTTTAACATATAAAACAGCTGGGAAATTACTTACAAAGCAAAAGCAAACGATAATTTTAGGATTAATGATATTATACATTCCTTTCCAAATGTATAGTTTATTCTATTACTCTGATACTTTAATGGTAATTATGGTTGCTTTAATAATATATGTTCTTATACCATCAGATGGAAGCTTTATCTTTAGAACAAAACATATTGTAGCAGTAGCTATTTTAGTTGCATTTGCATGGAACTTAAGATCTAATATAATTATTATTTTACCAGCGTTAATAGTGTACTTACTATTTTTTAAATGGTATAAAAATTTAGCTTTATTATTAGTAACCTTTGGAATTGCATTTGTCTTCTTTGGAAAAGGATTCGATATGCTGTGGGCACACTATGGATTTTGGAAAGATGATGGCTATAAATTCCCGATGTTGCACTGGGTAATGATGGGAATGAGTATTCAAGGTGGAAGTTATAATTGGCAAGATTTTCAATTTACATATCTTAGTCAAAATAAGATGGCAGATGACCTGGGCTTATTCTTTAATAGATTAACTCATAGACCAATCTTTCTTAATTTACTTATGGTAGTTCTTAAAGTAAGAGGTAATTGGAGTGATGGTACTATTAATTATACGAATGGTACGCGTGCACTAAGAGATGGAGATGGCTTCTTATGGCAACTTTTCTATGGAAGTAATAATAGTTTCTTCATATATCTTTCTCAAATGATGTATGTTGTGATTATTTTTGGGATGGTATATTACATCTATAAACGTAGAAAAGAGTATATTACTTCATGCTTCTTATTCCAAATAATAATCTTCGGGGTATTTATGTTCCATTTAATCTGGGAAGCTAAACCAAGATATGTTTATGCATGGATGCCGATAATTTTCATTCTAGGAGCAAAAGGTATAATACTATTTTCTGAAAGATATGAGACGACTATATTTGATAAGTATAAGAAAAAACTTTATATTGCTTTTGGAGTAGTATTTGCTCTTCAAGTAGGAAGCGATAGTTTCTTAAGACCATCTTATTCGATGAACTTAGATTATGATTCACGTGTAATAAATGGTATTAGTATTTATGCAACGGATAATTATTTAAGAGATGGAATAGTTAGGGTTAATAAAGATACAGAGGTAGAACAGACGTTTAAAGCTAATCGCAGCTTTAATTATGTTCGAGGATATATTTCTTCATATGATGAGAAAAATAATTCGAAGTATAAAGTAGAGATAATAGATAAAAAAGATAATAAAGTTGTAAGAGAACATGAATTTATTTATCGTGAATTGTATTGGGAAGTACCACTACAAACATATACTCTTCGTTGGTATTTCGATGATCTTCCGGCAGGAGATTACAGTGTGAAATTCTCACAAGTAGAAAGTGATAACAATGGAAGCATAGTTATTTCTAGTGTACCAAATGAAATGATTGATATGTATGAAGCTGGTAAATTGTATATTAACGGTGCTGACCAAAATAAAAAAGATTTATCATTACAAATAGGACATAGATACCAAAAACTTTGGTGGTATTAATGAAATAGAGAAAATAATATCTTTAATTAAGATAAGAGGCTCATCTTCGGATGAGCCTTTTTATATAATGATTAAAAGTGAGTGACAAAAATTGTAATTTTGAAGAAAGTGATTTTGTTGAGGTTCCCGCAAAGTTTATTAGGGCAGTGTCAAGATTTTTGTGTAAACACAATCTGATGTTTTAAATAAAGTTAACT
>NZ_CAUQNQ010000078.1:0-5528 GCF_963519265.1 uncultured Gemella sp.
CATTCGTGGAAACTTCCTTCGTTAGTAGCTCCGTCACCCATACAACAAATAACAATGTTACCTGTTTTTTTCATTTTTTGAGCTAAAGCGGCACCAGTACTTAAACCGTGTCCACCACCAACGATACCGTTACATCCCATGTTACGTTGTTCAAGGTCATAAACGTGCATACTTCCTCCACGTCCTTTACATTGACCTGTCGCTTTACCAAGGATTTCAGCCATCATACGATCAATTTCAATTCCTTTAGCAATTGTTTGACCATGTCCACGGTGATTAGAATACATTAAGTCTTCTTTTCTTAATGGATAGATAGCTCCAACGTTAGCTGCTTCCTCCCCTACTGAATAGTGAGTCATACCGTGAACTAAACCACGAGAGTATAGTTTACTCAACTCCATATCAAAATCTCTAATAAGTTGCATTAGTTCGTACATTTCTAAATGCTCTTGTTTAGTTAAATCTTTTGATGTTTTTACCATAATAACCTCCAAAGTTTGTATATATATTTATTAAATGTATATAAATTATTTATTAATCATATATTACACTACTTAATATACTATTTTTTGAGAAAAATGTCAAATCTATAAACTCAATTAAGTAATAATATTTATCTCAGTAATATTTATCTGTTCGACTGTTCGACGTTAATATAAATCCAACTTGTAATAGTACAGTTGTGATGAGATGTTAATTTCCACCATATTTCATCTGTATTTTTTCCTCTTAACAGTTGGAGATTTGACTATAAAAGCCATAAATACAGTTCTCACCACCACAATAAAACTCTCTATACCTTTATAATTTTTATAAAGATATGTATATTATTAATATTCATTACTATCTTTACACTTTATATAAATTAACCGTTTATTTTACTTGATTTACTTATAATATCTCATTAAAAATTGAACTTAATTAATCATTTTTTTTAAACTATGTAAACTGTTTATGTTTAAAAAAATTTGAAAAAATTGAACAAATAACTTGCATTAATACATTATTTTATTTATAATTTATTTATACAAATTTTCAATTTAGGAGGAATTATAATGATTCTTAATACTATTTGGGAACAACAGTATAATCCAATGGGTAATATTTGGTTATCTGCTGGTGTAGCTGCTCTTCCTATAGTTATATTTTTAATTTCATTAGTTGTCTTTAAACTAAAAGGTTATACAGCCGGAGGTTTAAGTATTCTTAGTGCAGCTATCGTAGCTGCTGTTTGTTACAAGATGCCAGTAGATAAAATCGCTGGAGCTGCAGAACAAGGTATTGTTTCAGGTTTATGGCCTGTTGCTAGTATCGTTCTTGCTGCAATCTTCTTATACAAATTAACAGTTAAAATGGGACTCTTCGATGTAATGAAACAAAGTATCTCATCTATTTCACCAGATAAGAGAATTCAAGTTCTTTTAATTGCATTCTCATTCAACGCTTTCTTAGAAGGTGCTGCAGGATTTGGTGCTCCAGTTGCTATTACAGCTGCAATTTTAGTAGGTTTAGGTTTTAAACCTTTACAATCTGCTGCAATTTGTTTAGTTGCTAACATCGCTGGTGGTGCATATGGAGCAATGGGTATTCCAGTAACGGTTCCAGCTACTTTAACAGATCTAGATGCATTAACTCTTGGTAAAAACACATCATTAATCTTATGTCTTGTTACTGTTATTATTGCATTCCTTATCGTATTTATGGTAGATGGTTTCAAAGGTATCAAAGAAACATTCCCTGCAATTTTAGTTTCTGGTGGTGGATTTGCTATTACTCAATTCATCTTCTTAAACTTCGTAGGGCCAGAACTTGTTAACGTTTCTTCAGCTATTGTGAGTTTACTTGCTTTAATCATATTCTTAAGATTCTGGCAACCAAAACAACAACTTACTGCTGAAACTAAAGAAGTTGCTAATGATAAAGAAGTTCTAACTGGTAAAGAAGTTGTTAGAGCATGGACACCGTTCATTCTTTTAACTCTATTCATTACTTTACTAAACACTGGATTCTTCAAACAATTAATCCAAGCTGCAAACCCTAAAACAGGTCAAGCAGCAGGAGCTTTAAACTCACTAATTTTCAACTTCCCATACTACATTGATGGTACAGTTGCACGTGTTGCTCCTATTGTAAAACAACCTGCTCCAATTAAAGCAGTATTTAGTTTTGCTCCATTTACTTCAACTACAACAGCGATTTTACTTGCAGGAATTCTAACAATTATTATTTTTAGAGTTAACAGCCGTATCGTTATTTCTACTATTAGAGAAACTGCTGTTGAATTATGGGGACCAATCTTAACAATCTGTTCAGTCCTTGCTTTTGCCTACATTTCAACATATTCAGGAATGTCATCAACATTAGGATTAGCATTTGCTAACACTGGTAAAATCTTCCCACTATTCTCTCCAATCTTAGGATGGATCGGGGTGTTCTTAACAGGATCTGTTGTTAACAGTGGAGCATTATTCGCTGGTTTACAATCAGTAACTGCATCTCAAATTGGAATTGATCCTTCATTACTTGTAGCTGCTAACATAATTGGTGGAGCTATCGCTAAAATGATCTCTCCTCAATCTATCGCAGTTGCAGCAGCAGCCGTTGGATTAGTTAACAAAGATAGCGAAATCTTCGCTAAAACAATCAAATGGAGTGTTATACTTCTTGTTCTTGCAGGAGTTCTTAACCTTCTTATTACACTTAGATAATTTTAAGTTAATGAAAAAAAAGAGATTTGGTAAAATACCAGATCTCTTTTTTTAATATTATGCGGCATGTTTATCGCAATGACAATCTCCTGTCTTGCAGTTTCCACATTCGCAATCTTCTTTTGCATTATGGCACCCACAAGCACAACCTTCTTTACATTCACATGTTCCTTCAACACAGTTTCCACATTTACAATCTTCTACTGCATCATGACAGTGACAGTGGTGTTCACATTCACATTTGCTCATATTAATCGCCTCCGTATTATTTAATTAATTATTCTATAGTTAAATTTTATTATGTTTTATATAACAAGTCAATAGATTCTCGTCTTAAGTAACTATTACGATTTACACATCCTTAAATCGTAATGAGGTCGGTTTTGAATTGGAATTAAATATAGGTAGAAATACTACTTTGGGGCTGACCTAAAAGCCCTAAAATTTAACAAAGTTCACATGAGAACTCATAGACGCAGTGGTTTATTGCTATCTAAAATTCGCTTTTTAAAAGCTTTTTAGATAGCTAATAAACTGTGCGGGGGTGACTCGACAAAATCGATTTCTTTGAAATCACGATTTTTGAGTCACTCCCATTTTATAAGTTATTCACTAATAACTGTTCCATCAGCTATAGAAAAAAATCTCTCTTAGAATAAAAAATATGATATATAATATTATCCTACTTGTATTTTTTATGTTATAATGAAACTGAAATAAAGAACTTAAAACTTAGTCAATTCTACTTTTATAATTCTTTATATATTACTTTTCATATGAAAAAGGGAGGGAATTATATGAAATATAACAAATACTTAATCATCACTTTTCCTATTTTAATCATACTGGTTTCGGCATTTTTTTATACAAAAAACATCATCTATTTCTACTTAACTATTCCGATATGTGTCTATGTGAGCTTTGTAAGATATTATCAAGAAAAAAATAAGTTATTAATAAAAACAAATAAAGTTTTGAATCTATTAAAGTATGAATTTACTATGTACACTGTAGCAGTACTAACAATATACTCAACATCTTCTTTTAGCTTTATCAGAAAAATTAAAAGCGTAGAATACGCCTATATTGCATGTGGAATTTCTGCAGCTTTACTGCTATTAACTGGAGTAATTCATATCAAACGTACTCTGCTTATAAGAAAAGAACTACGAAAAAACAATTCTAAATAACAAAAAAGAAATCAGCTCACTATCGAACTGATTTCTTAATTTTTCTTGTACTAAAATATTTATTAAATGAATCTTCTATATCTTTTACAGCTACTACACTTATTAATAAAACTGCTAGTATAAAAATTCCTAGTATTATAAATGATGGATTTTCTACATAGTTTATATAAATTACAAACGGAAGACTAGAATAAAATCCAATTGTTAAACTTTTTACAATAATAGATATAACTAATGTACAAAGTATTAAGATTAAGAATAAATTTAATGATAATGCTGCTAAACAACCAAAGAATGTCGCAACTCCTTTACCACCTTTAAACCTAAAGATAATAGGTTTTATATGACCTAATAATACTAAAATTATACAAATATATATAATTTTTGAATCAACATCTAATATTTTCAGTAATATAACCACAAAAAAGCCTTTGAAAAAATCTACTGCTAAAACAAATAAAAATGATCTAGGACCTAAAACACGTCCCGCATTTCGTGCTCCAACATTACCAGAGCCTTTATTAGTAAATTCTTCTTTATAAATCTTTTCTAATAATTTTCCACCCATTACATTTCCAATAAAATAGGCAACTATCGCATAAATTATCGTCGTAATCATAACTTTTCTCCTCTCTTAAATTTATCTTTTATCATTCTAATTCCTTCACTTAGGAACATAAAACATCCAATGGAGAACGGAACAACATAATATGATAATCTATATATTATAATTGTCGCACCTATAATCTCTGGATTTATCCCTAAGTTCTTAAGCCCTATAAGAACTAAAGTATCAAAAGTACCTAATCCTCCTGGAATCATAGTTAATAAGCCTACTATTGAAGCTACTATTATAACTCCCATAATCTGTAATTCCTTATCAGCTACCAAATCTCCCGTATAAAAATAAAGAATCATAAGAATAATAAGGGCTGCAAATACCCATTCTAAAAAAGAAATTACTGTCAATTTAACACTTAAATATCTATCCGTTCTAATTCTTGGTTTTCTCAAATTAAAAAATAGATACAATGGTAAAAATAAAGACATCAATATTAATGAATAATAAAAGATTTTATTATTAGCATATAACGCTTGTCCTGGAAAAACATTTAGTACTACAAAAATTGACAATAGACTGATTCCAGAAAGCATAGAAATAAGAATCATCCCTATTGCAGTAATCAATGTTTTTCCATTTTTTGTATATGGTTTATACATATAATATCTAAGTCCGGCACCAATAAAACCACCAAAACCCAAAACCATATTTAATGTGTTAGTCATAAAACTAATTTTAAAAATACGGAATGAAGACATATTTTTTGTTAAATTAATCGCCTTTAGCACAAAATAATCATAAAGACATAAAATACTTATACCTAATAAGCCGAACAATAACACTACTACAAACTTAATCTCACCTATAGCTAGCGTAAGATGATGTATTTTTTTAAAATCTAAACTAACAATCTCTTTTTTAAAATAGGAAAAAATTAAATAAAATATCAATAATCCTAAACTTATCTGAATTATATTCTTCAAATAATTGAAAGATCTTCTTTCTGTAATATTTTTCATTTTTCTTTTCCTTAAATAATATTTATCTACTTTATCTTAACATTTTATA
>NZ_CAUQNQ010000079.1:0-5513 GCF_963519265.1 uncultured Gemella sp.
CAAAACCAATGGAAAAGTGCTACACAGATGTGACAGAATTTGCCATTCCAGCAAGGAGTAAGAAAACTCTTTTTGTTGCTAGTATACTGACTCCAAAAAGTTAGAAATTTAAATAGTTTATTTATGACGAAGTTTTTAGTAATGATAAATTGGAAGAATAAGTGCAACACTTACTTGAACTCATCCTCTAGAGCTTCACAAGTAGTTCTATAAGCTAAACATTCTCCTAAGTTGCTTTTGAGATATTAGAAATTGTGACAGGACTATATTGATAACCATACATTCGATCGATGATATCAACAATTTCTCGAGTTGTTACACCGGTTTGATAACCATCTCTTCCAAGGGGACATCTCGACGTCCATAAGCGGGAAGCAAAGATGGGCTAAAGTTCCCATTACAATCTCTTGGAATGGTTAACTGAACAGTCCCCATATTTGGTTTCAAGTTTCCGTGAATACGTTCCATTGCGACTATTACCAGAATTGTAGCCTGCTTTTTCGTAAGGCTCATACCCTAAAAAGGCTGATAAATCAGCTTGGAGTAGATTATTCTTAGCTGTATCAAGAGAAGAACGGAAAAATTCATCAATATCTTGCTTTGGGGTTAGGATGTTAAGTAAAATCTGTTGGTAAACTGAGCCATAGGAATAAATTTCTTTCTAGTAATGTTTCGCAACTCTACTATAACGGATTTATTCCTTTTTGTGTTTACACAACTTATTTTACACTACCCTTATATTCCACTACCATCAGGAATTGTTTATAAATTTATTTTTTCTGAAAAAAATCTGAATAATCTTTGTTATTATTTTAATAGTCAAGCAGTCTGGACTATTAAATATTGACTTAGAAAGGAAAGTATATGAATTATACGAAGCCAGTTATAGAGAAAATTTCTACTTTTAAAAGTGGTACTTCAGGATTAGTCGCAGGTAGATTCAGAGATATATTTGGTGGCAGGGCTTTATTTTTAATTAGAATATAATCTATTACCCGAACATATTCATTAAGTTAATATAGTATTTATTATGGAAAACAAGTAATCCACAGAGTGGAGGTGAAAAAAATCTGAAATTTGTTCAATCTTAATCTATTTTCTGATTTTTTTCCGAAATTCATATTATAGAATTTAAAAGAACAATTTTTAGCATAGGAGTATCGTATTATGACAAATAAGATTGAAATAAGAGATGTTACAAAAACTTTTAAAGAAGGAGATATATTAAAGAACGTATCCTTTACAGCTGAAGAGGGGGAAGTCACTGCCTTTTTGGGACCGAATGGTGCCGGAAAAAGTTCGACACTACGAATACTTTTGGGTCTGGATAGGCCATCTTCAGGAACTGCTTTAATAGGAGGTAAGAAATATTGTGATATTGAACGTCCTCTTTTAACTGTAGGAGCTTCTTTTGATGGTGTGGGGGCTCCTAGTGATCGAACAGTTTTTCAACATTTGAAAATTGCTGCTGCTAGTAATGGAATAGATTTTTCCAGAATAACAGAGGTGTTATCCATTACTGATATTGAACATAAAAGAAATTCAAAAATAGGCAACCTTTCCTTAGGAGAGGGTCAGAGATTAGGTATTGCAACAGCGCTGTTGGGAAACCCCCAGTACCTGATTTTAGATGAACCTACAAATGGTCTAGATCCTAGTGGAATTAGATGGTTTAGAAATTTTATTAGGGAACAAGCAAGCACTGGTAAGACAGTATTGTTATCTTCACATATACTTTCAGAAGTAGAAGCGGTAACTGATAAGGTTGTTTTTATTGACAAAGGAAGTATCATAGCTTTGGGTACACTTCATAATATATTGAACGGATTTGATAATCTAGAAGATGTTTTCTTTCATTTAACAGGAGGTGACTATGATGAGTAGTATAAAAAGCC
The DNA here is from genome assembly GCF_963519265.1 of uncultured Gemella sp. Taxonomy (GTDB): domain Bacteria; phylum Bacillota; class Bacilli; order Staphylococcales; family Gemellaceae; genus Gemella. The sequence goes on from NZ_CAUQNQ010000079.1 coordinate 1,896, forward strand.
ATAATACTTTATCAGAGCTATATAAAATTTTTTATAGTAGATCAACCAAAATAGTTTTACCAATTGTTTTTATTTTTCAGCCGTTATTGTCTTATATCAGTTCTAAACAAATTTTAGCAGTTGGATTGAATGCAACCCCTGAAACAAATAGTAGCTTAGTAGAACCAATACCTCCAATTGAGTATATTGGTTTTGAAGCTATACTATTTGGCTTGTTTGCTATGATTATTTTAGGAGCAATTCTTGGAAGTATGGAATATAAAAATAGTTCTTTACGTACCAGCTTGTTATTATGTTCAAATAAGTCAGTATTCTTTATAATAAAATTTTTTGTCACAAGTGTATTTATTTTTGTTGTGTCATTTGTTTCAATCTATTTATCTATTGCAAGTGCACAGTTTGGTTTAGAAAGAGAAGGATTGAGCCCTCTGATACTGAGTAATAATGTTTGGTACTTTATATTGTTAGGATCAGTATCGTGGTCGCTACTAACGGTGTTATCCTATTCAATGGCTTTTTATTTTAAATCCTCACTTGGATCATTATTATTCTTATTACCACAAGTCTATAATTTAGGTAGTTTTCTTGCTGACAGAATTCAGCTTGCTAAGTATTTACCAGTATCTTTAGGGCAAGATTTAATTGCAACATCTCCTTTAAAAATCACAACACCAGGACGCAGTGTTTTATTTTTGAGTACTTGGGTATTAGTAATTAGTAGCTTTGCATATTACAAATTTTTGAAAGAAGATGTAGGTAATGTCAGATGAATTCTTTTAGAAGTGAGTATTTAAAGTTTATTTATAATAAATGGTTATTATTGACTGTCCTAGCAACTATAATTTTAGTACCTTTATTTGTTATTTTTTTACATGAAACTCCAAGTTATATAACCGAGGATTATGTTTTAACGCAAATCTTAGAAAGCTTCTATCTCGGACAAGCTGGGATTATTATTATTACAATACTATTTATAGGTCAAGAATTTAACGGTTCAACTTTAAGAAGCAGTTTATTAGCTAACCCAACACGGTGGAAATTCTTTTTTATAAAATTAATAGTAATATTATCAATATCTATATTAGTTTGGAGTCTGGTTGCTTTCTGTACTATTTGCGTAGTATATACTTTTTATGGTCTATTAATTCCCTTACATATTTATACCTTAGCATTAAGAATAATATTGGTATCAATTGGTTTAATATTAATATGTTTTAGTTTAGTTCTTATAACAAGGAGTATAGTTGTTCCAATGGGAATGTCCTTGTCTTTCTTGTTGGGGTTAGGTCAAATGCTTCTGCAATTCAGCGATGCTTTTCTCTACTTCCCGATTATCTCCACTATGAATTCATTTTTTATGATTGAGAATCAATCTTATATCCCTTATACAATAGGTATTGCAATTCAATTTTTATGGGGGATTTTGCTGTTATCTTTCTCTATTTTGCTGTTTAGGAAGAGGAGTGTACGATAAAAATTTTGTATTTTGTGATAATATTTAGTTATGAAAGAAAAAAAAGTATATCGAATATTAGCAATTGATGATGATGAAAGCATTCTTCGTTTGATAAAGAATTCTTTAGAACGCTCAGAGTTTGAAGTTACGACGAGGAGAGAAGTAGGTAACATAGATATTTGTTCATTTATTGGCTTTGATTTAATTTTATTAGATATTATGATGCCGATTGGTGGTTTAGAAATTTGTAAATCCATTCGAGAACAAATCGATGTACCGATAATTTTCGTAACAGCCAAGCAATTGGATAGTGATTTGGCTAGCGGGGTAAAGGCTGGTGCGGATGATTATATAAAAAAACCATTTAGTATTACAGAATTAGTTGCTCGTGTTAGGATGCATATCCAAAGGGAGGAAAGAACTCGTAAAAATAATAAAGAAATATGTACAAAGAATTTGATAATTAATGTCAGCAATCAAGAAATCTTAATTGAAGAAGAGACTATATCATTGACAAAGCGAGAATTTACAATTTTATATACTTTAGCAAGCAACCCGAAGAGAGTATATTCCGTTGAGGAGCTCTATGAGAGAATATATCCGTCGGAATCAGATGCACAATTTCGTTCTATTGCAGAGTATATTTATCAAATTCGTTCAAAATTAAAACCCTTTTCAATTAATCCGATCAAGACACAGTGGGGAGGCGGATATAGTTGGAACGAAAATTAGATTTTAAGGCTTTAGTAAAAAAGACGCAGTGGACAATTGTTAAACAATTTTGTTTGAATGTAATAGTAGCCTATATTTTTCCTATATCGACTATTTCTATTGATATTCATTCAGAAAATCAGTCAATCGCTAGTGGCTTGTTAGGGCTATTATTTAATGTTTTTTCATGGGTTTATATTTGTATATCTTTGATTATTATAGTTTCTATTAATATTAAAGCTTTGTTAACAAGAGTAAAGCAAGAAATGGAGATTGTTTATCATGGTAGCATGTGGCTAACCTCTGTAAACAATTCATCGAATTTAACAATTCTTGAATTCATAGAAACAAATAAACACATTGAATTAATGCAACAAAGAATTAAAAATATGATTCAGGTAGAGAAAGACCAAAAGGAGGATATTCTCTTTAAAGTTTCAGCGATGGCACATGACTTGAAGACACCTTTGACTGTAATTAAAGGAAACTCGGAATTGTTGCAATTGGCACCTTTATCAGGTGTTGATGTTCAATGTCTTAAAGACATTGAGAGAGCAAGTAACCAATTAGATAGCTATTTTAATCAGTTAATCAACTACTCTAAAACTTTTTACTCTTATCAGATTTCTTTCCATCAGTATCGTATTAGTAATTTATCCAAAATACTGGAACAAGAGTGTGAATACCTTATTGGAGATAACATTGACTACAAGTATAATTCGAAGATAGACCGAGACTGTAATATTGAATTGGATTTAGATTTAATAATCCGTTCGGTGGCAAATATTGTTAATAATGCAATGGCTTATGCAGACGATTCTAAAAAGAGAATCAGAGTTATCTTTGAGTTAGAAGATGGTAGTATTGCCTTAAGTATTTGGAATAATGGTTCTAAATTTTCTGATGATGTTTTAAAAAATTTTGGAAAATTATTTTATCGAGAAGACACTAGTAGAAATTCACAGTTTGAACATTTTGGAATAGGTTTGGCATTTGTAAAACAAGTAATGAGCACTCATTCTGGTGATATACAACTGCAAAATAAGGAAAAAGGGGCTATGGTTAAATTAATTATTCCTATAAAAAATAGTGATAACACCTAGGCTTGAATATCGTAATCTTGAATTCTATGAAGTTCATAAAGTAAGCATATTGATAATAATTATTTCAAAATCTTTGCAATTAGCACTCATAACTGATTTATTCGGCTCTTTTCCACCATTTGTCAAGTCTATCAAGGCTTTAAGTAAAGATAAATTGCATGAATGAGTGCAACATTTACTCGAACTCTTCTATTAGAGCTTCACAAGCAGTTTTCTAAGCTAAATATTTTCGTGATCGATGAATAAAGCCTTGTTCAAATCCTCCTCACAGATAGCGGCTAAATCTGTTTTCTTTGGGAAATATTCTCTTAGTAAGCCATTTGCGTTTTCATTGCTTCCTCTCTGCCA
>NZ_CAUQNQ010000080.1:0-5434 GCF_963519265.1 uncultured Gemella sp.
TTTTAGCTTCATTTAGACGAGCTAATTTTTTATCAATTATCTCCATTGTACTTACCGGTCTATTAGCAAATGTAGCAAAGCCACAGTCAGGATTTAACCAAATTCTTTCTTTAGGTAAGAAGTGGAGAACTTCTTCAACACGTGATAAGATATCTTCTAGTGGTTCAATTTCATCAGTTCTTGGATTCATAACCCCAAGACCAAGTGTACAATTTTCTCTAATTAAATCACTACTTAATAATGAAGATATTTCTCCAGCACGAGGAGTAGAAAACTCTAATGTAAGTATATTAGGAAGAATCTCTTCGAATAATGGAAGTAGAGGAGTATAAGGTCCAGTAAGTAGAATACTTTCATCACGACTCCAATTACCACGACATACATGAAGAGAAACTAATATTTCTTTTTCTTTGGCATAATCAATTACAGATTTAATTAATTTAGTAGCAAATTTTAATTCTTCAGTAGGATCTTTTTTCTCAGATAATGCTGCACACATAAAAGATCTTGTCTTACCTTCAGAAAATACCACTTCGGTTAATACAGGTTCATCAAATTGAATAACATCTATGCCTATTTTTGCTAATGAATCAATTTCTTCTTTTAATACTTTAATTATGTCTTCTCCTAGAGAATCTTTGCTATCGTAATATTGTTTTGATAGAGCAGGTAACCACATGGACCTAGTTATTAAATAAGGACCTGGTAATGTTGCTTTGATTTTCTTATCGGTTAGTTTTTTTAGTTCAATCATTTCATCAGCTACCAGAGGTTTATTATATTTTACTTTCCCTGTACAAATTGCATTTTTTATACTAATTGCAGGGACGTCTAATATTTCTAGTATTTGTTCAAAACCTTGTTTGTCCTCAATATAATCAAACATATCAGCCATACTCATCATTGTAACACCGTCCAAACGTTCAGCAATAAATGAAACATAATTATCTCGATTTAGCTCACCGCTAGTGATTATATCAATATAATTATTTTCTTGAAGTTCAACTACATATTTTGTTTCTTCATCTAAGATTTCTTGATATGTTTTTAAGTCGATATTTCCTTTATTTAATTTTCGTTTTGCGGTTAATAGTTTTTTACTACGAGGCATACTGCCAAGAAGAGAAACTAAGAAAGATGAATTAGTCATAATTATTCACCATGAAACTCTTTAAAAAAATCTAAATATTCATTGGCTTCAGTAAGTTGTTTGAATCCAGAGGTACGACCAGATATCCATTCTTTTAATCCTTCCATATCCATCATTTCTTTATGCTCAGGATTATTGTAATCCATTTTATGTAATACTTCTATAAATTTTTCAAAACAAGCTACGTCTAATTCTGGATGTCCTGAGAAGATACAGTGATCAAAGAAATCTGTTTTCGATAAAATTTTCACCTGATTTTCATCTAGAGTTCCATCTGCAATCCAAGTATTATAGTTTAAATCTAACATCCACGTAGCGGCTACTTCATCATTTTTTAAAGCAATTGCTGAATCAAGTTCTCCACCAACATGGTCACCATGAAGGCCAACCCCGATATCAAATCGTTTTTCAGTATAATCTTTTCCAAATTCTAACCCAAGTTTGTGAAGGTGATTAATAGGAATTAATCTGGCTTGTGGTGAATCAATTGCACCAAAACCAATTGTTTTATTTTTTAAGTCTTCGATAGAATTTATGTTACTATTAGTTTTTACTACTAAATATGAACTACGATCGCGGTCAGTATCACGCATAGAACCATTTAACGCAGTTCCGTTAGTGCGTAAGTGAGTATCTAACCATGCTAAAGGAGAATTCCAAGCTACATCAATTTCTTTAGCTAATAAACCGTCAACTTGACCTTTGTAATCTTTGTAATAAACTGGTTCGATAGGGAAGTTTTCATCTTCAAAAAATTTTGCAATAATTCCCCAAATTACAGTAACCTTAGGATCATAAATAACAGCTCCAACTTTTAATTTTGTCATAATAATAAACCTCTTTTTAATTATATTTTTAAAAATAGGAGGTGACTAAAAAATCATGATTTCTCAGAAATCAATTTTATCGAGTCACTCCTATAAAGCTTATGAGTTCTCATATAAACTTTTGAAAATTTAGGACTTTTGAGGTGTCCCTTATATGAGTTATTTCAGAAAAATATTCTATGGTAATTGTTGACCTGTGATTGCTTTTCCTAACCAGATAGTAAGAACATCAACACTAGGTGCCATAATATGACTTGCGAATGCATCTCTTAGATAGCGTTCCATATTTCCAACACGGTTATATGCTTTACCACCACCAACACGCATTCCAAGGCGTGCTAATTCAATAGCAGCTTCACTAGCAAAGATTCTAGCTGATAAGATTTTAGCTAGCATATCAGTATCTTTATTTAAGAAACTACGAGCTGCTTCGTTCGTTCCAAGAACTGCTGCGTTAGTTTGGCTATAGATTTTAGCAAGATGAATTTGTACTGTTTCAATTTCGCTTAGAGATTTTCCATCAGGATATTTTCTATTAGTAGTATGTGCAACAGCTTCTTCTAGTATTGCTTCGCAAAGACCACTGTAGACAGCAGCCAGTCCAGTGATGAAGTATGTAGCAACAATGGTGAATACTTGATCAACTCCTGATCCAGCTTTACCAATACGCAATTCTTTATTTAATTCAACATCGTTAATTGCCATTTGACAAGAAACATTACCTCGCATTCCTAGACCATGCCAAGTAGAAGATTTGAATTCTAGACCTTCGCTATCTAGAGGGAATACCCAGTTGTCAATTCCACCTTCAACATCAGAAGGAGTAAGAACAAGATAATAAGATGCAAATTCTGCAGAAGTTACCATACTTTTTAGGCCATTAAATACTACTGAATTATCTTTAAATTCAGTTTTGACATCTGAGATATAGAAGTGTGTCCCAGTTCCTAATTCACTGTATGCAAGTGCCATAAATTTTTCATTTTCAACGATATCTTTACAAATTTTTGTTTTTAGATTATCATCGGCATATGAAAGAACACAGTTTAATGCAACATTATGCATCATATAGCATAGACCTACTGTAGCACTTGATTTAGCGAAAGCTCGACATGCATCTGCATGTTCTTGCATATCTTTTCCTAACCCTCCAAGTTCAGTTGGAATCATTAGTTTAAAATATCCAGCTTTTCCTAACTCTTTAAATACTTCTTCAGGAAATCTTTCTTGTTCGTCTATTTCTTTTGCAATAGGATCTATATATTTTTTTGCAAACTCCCTAGCTTCGTTATAAAATGTTGTCATAATAATGCCTCCTAACATTAATATATCTAATATATTTTTATATAAAAATTATACCATAAAGAATAATTCTGTAAATGCTTTCTATGTAGTCCTTAAAATGATATAAGAAAAATAAATTTATATAAAATATATAATAAATATCTTATAATTGGCTGATGTAAAATGATATATTTATAAGCATTTTAATAAATATATTATATTTTAAAATATAAAAATAAATTTTTTGCAGATGATAGGTGATATCATTTTCAAAAAATACACAACTACGTTATTAAGAATAAAAAATTGAAAAAATTATTGAAAAAAATCTGAAAATTTATTTACAAATTGTATTAAATCTTGTATAATCTATATTTATATAATTAATTAATGAAAGGATGAAAAATATGGCAGATTCAAAGATGGAAAGAAAACTGCAAGCTCGTCATATTAGTATGATAGCTATAGGTGGATGTATAGGTACCGGATTATTTATGGCAAGTGGAGCGGTAGTTAGTAAAGCAGGTTCTTACGGAGCAGTTTTAACTTATGCATTAATTGGAGTTATTATTTACTTTTTAATGGCTTCTATAGGAGAATTAGCGACATTTTATCCAGTTTCAGGTTCATTCGGAGCATATGCAACTAGATTTATAGATCCAGGAGTAGGATTTGGAGTTGGTTGGTTATTCTGGATATTGTGGATATTAGTAGCGAGTGTAGACATAATAACATTATCGAAAATATTACATTACTGGGAATTCTTTAGACAATTTTCAACGTTTTCGATTTGTATTGTATTTTTAGTATTTTTGTATTTACTAAACTTAGTAAGTGTTAAAGTATTTGGTGAAGTTGAATATTGGATAACTATAATAAAAGTTATGACAGTTGTCGCATTCTTAATAGTAGGAGCTGCAATTATCTTTGGAGCTACTGGGAATAGTGAAGCTGGTATTCATACATTTATTCAAAATGGAGAAAAAACAAGTAGCGCTGGTGTGTTAGGATTATTTGGTGTTCTTTCTACTGCAGCATTCTCATTTGGAGGAACTGAAGTTGTAGCTGTTACAGCAGGTGAATCTCCGAATCCTAAAGAGACAATGCCTAAAGCAGTTAAACAAGTTTTCTGGAGAATATTAATATTCTACATTGCTACAATGTTAATCATATCTTCGATAGTTTCAGCGAATGATCCAAGATTACTTGATACTAATAATGTAACAGCCTCTCCATTCACAATTGTATTCCAAAATATTGGTTTAGAAGTGGCGGCAGTTATTATGAATGCTGTAATTTTAACATCAGTTTTATCAGCAGCAAATTCAGGTATGTATGTTTCTAGTAGACAGTTATTTTCATTAAGTTCACATAATTATGGTCCTAAAGTATTTAAAAAATTAAATACTAATTCAGTACCAGTGTTTGCTTTAACTTTCTCGGCAATATTTATGGTATTGTGTTTTATTTTTGAGAGATTAAATCCAAGTGGTTACTACATGCTGCTTTCTATGGTTGGTATTATAGTAATGATAATTTGGATGGTTTCGTTAATATCTCAAATTCGTTTGAGAAGAGCAATTGTTAAGCAAGGGAAAAAAGCTGAAGATGTTCTACCTTATACGGCTAAAACAGGTGTTGTAGGTTCATACATTGCTTTAATTTCATTTGCAACAATAATATTATTACAATTAGTAGCTGATTATGCAACAGGTGGATTTGTGAAAATGTCATACAATTTAGTTTGTCCAGCTATAGGTGTAGTAATGTATATAGTATTTAAAATAGTGACAAAGAAAAAATTTGTTAAACTAGAAGAAATGGATATACATCCATATAAAGGATAATTAGTATTTGAAAAAGATTAATGAGTTAGAAACTTGTTAATCTTTTTCTATTTTTTGTGTGGTTTTCTTATGCTCAAATGAGTATGAATAAAATGTTTTAAGTAGAATGAGTAAAAATGCTAAAATAAAATTGGAAATTATAACAGACCTAAAATTTTTTCCAAAAGTTCGATGAATAAAAGGTATATTTCTATTTTGAAATTTTTTGATATAATTAGATTAACATTTTCAAGGGGATGACCCAAAAGTCCTAAAATTTAACAAAGTTCACATGAAAACTCATAGACGCAGTGGTTTATTGATATCTAAATTCGCTTTATAAAAGC
>NZ_CAUQNQ010000081.1:0-5414 GCF_963519265.1 uncultured Gemella sp.
ATAAAGCAAAATTAGGTGATTTAGAAAGAATATGTGATAGTATAAAAGAGAAAACCTGTTTGTATCATTTCAATTTAGAGGATAATCCAATTTTACAAAAATCATCGTCAAGAAAAAAATGGAAGACATATGATAAACGAGATTTTTATGATTATGCACTTATAAAAAAACATGTATCTAGTAAAGAATTGATTAATTATATAAAAACGGATGTTAAGAAAATTGAAGCGCATCTGAAAATTGTTAAAGAAATTATTTTGGAAAATATGGCTTAAGCATATAATAAATAATTTTATTGGGTGATAATTTATGAGAACAAAAAATAATAAATATCATAGGAGAAATTAATGGAACTAAGAAACGAGAAATTTGTCATCGATAATAAAGAATGTATTGGATATATTTCAGAGAATACACAATATTTATTAATACAACCTGTTGATGAACATGACATAGAAGTATTGGATAATGAAGTAACAAAAATTCAAAAAAATACAGAAAAACAATTCTCACTTATTGCTTTTAAAATAGAGGATTGGAATAATGAACTTTCTCCTTGGAAAGCACCTCCAGCATTTGGAAAAAAATCTTTTGGTTCAGGTGCTAAAGATACTTTAGAATTTATTGAAAGTAGATTAATACCAACGGTTAAAGAAAAATACGAGTTTGCTGATGATGTTCAGGTGATATTAGGAGGTTATTCTTTAGCAGGTTTATTCAGTCTTTGGAGTGCGTATAAGTCAAATACATTTTCAGGTATTGCTGCAGCTTCTCCTTCTGTTTGGTTTAATGGTTGGGAAGAATTTATGAATAATAATACGCCATTAAGTAACACTATTTATCTAAGTTTAGGTGACACTGAAGAGAAAACGAAAAATAAAGTAATGTCTGCTGTTGGTGATAATATTAGAAAACAGGAAGAACTATTAAAAAATGACAATTTAAATACAATATTGGAATGGAATAAAGGTGGACATTTTAGCGATTCAGATATCCGTGTAGCTAGAGCTTTTGTATGGTGTATTGAAAATGTTTAATTAAATATTTAAGTCAATTTTGAAATAGATAAGATAGTTTAATATACAATCCCTTAGATTTTCAAACTAAGCAAGTCCTTTTACTGGATGTTTATTTTTGTATTTAGAATGTGGTTTGAGAGATTTGTCAATAAGTGATTCTTTAGTTTGAGTATATATTATGCTAGCTCATTAAAAATACTTTAGAGGCTTTGTAGAGCATACAAATAAAGATAATTTAGGTATTATTTCTATTAGTTTTTTCTTTAGCTAATCTTATTTCTATAAAATTTTTAAAATTAAGTTCAGTGAGGATATAACAATGATTAATAAAAAAGAAGAGATACTAAGTAAGTATCTAAAAAAAATGTCAACTAGTATGGATTCATGTTATTTAAAAGGCTCTATTCCTAGCAAAAAATTAAATAATGCTCTAAATTCATTCGCGAGTGGATTTAAAAAAGAAACAGTTATAGGGTTATATGACACTACAGTATTTGGTAGTTCAAAGGAAGGAATTCTATTTTCAGATACAAAATTTTGTAGTAAAGATATATTAGAAAAGCCTATAAAAATTTGGTATGATGATATAAAATCCTTGGAAATTCATGGTGATAGTGAAGATGATAGTAAAAAGAAACTATCAATTGAATTATTTGATGGTAGTAAAGAAACAATAACTAATGTATTTATAAACAAAACACCATTGTATGACTTTCTGAATGAGATGATTCGATTCCATAAAGAAGAAAAAGCCTCAAATATTGAATTTAAACTAAATAAAAAGACTCACTATGGTTCTGAGGCAAGTGGAGTCGCAAATGGTAATTATAAAACTGTAAATAAATTATACGATGAGGAAAAATTTAGAGCACGTCAAGGTCACGGATTTGCAGCGGAAAGAGTTGAACACTTATATGATAAATTAACAGGACATGATGCTCATATATTAGGTGACGATAATGTTAAAAATGGTGCTGACAGAATAGTTGATGGAACATTAATACAATCAAAATGTTGTCAAACAGGAAGAGCATGTATAAATGAATGTTATGATAAAGACGGGAATTTTAGATATCTAGCGGATGGAAAACCTATGAAAATAGAAGTACCTTCGGATAAATTTGATGGAGCAGTTAAAGCATTAGAAGAAAAAATAAGAGATGGACGCGTTCCTGGAGTCACTGATCCGGCTGAAGCTAAGAATATTGTAAAAAAAGGTCATTTCACATATAATCAAATAAAAAATATTGCTAAGGCTGGGACAATTGAATCTATTACTTATGATTCAGTTAATGGAGTTATTACATCTACATCATCTTTTGGTATTACAGCAACAGTGACATTGGCAACTAGTATATGGAATGGAGAAGATATTGATACGGCATTGAAAACAGCAACCTATTCAGGATTAAAAGTAGGTGGTACTGCTTTTGTTACATCTGTTATGTCTAGTCAGCTATCTAAAGCAGGATTAAATAGTGCTTTAGTAGGTAGTTCGGAAGCAATTGTTTCATTTATGGGGCCTAAAGCTTCAGCTATATTGATTAATGCCTTTAGAACAGGAAAACCTATATATGGGGCAGCAGCCATGAAAAGTGCTGCTAAGTTATTAAGAAGTAATGCTATAACTGCAGGAGTAACAGTCGTTGTTCTATCGTCTGCTGATGTAGTTAATATTTTCAGAGGAAGAATTTCTGGTAAACAATTATTTAAAAATTTAACAAGTACGTTATCAACTGTTGGAGGAGGAACTGGTGGTTGGATAGCTGGAGCTACGGCTGGAAGTGCAGTACTTCCAGGAATAGGAACTGTTGTTGGCGGATTAATTGGATCTATTGCTGGAGGTACGGTTGCTGGAAAAGTAAATGATGCCGTTGTAGGAAGATTTATTGAAGATGATGCTGATGAAATGGTGAAAATAATTCAAGGTGAGTTTACGAAATTAGCAGAAGATTATTTACTTAATCAGAAAGAGGCTGAAAAATCTGTAGATAAATTAAGTGAAAAATTAGATGGCTCACTCCTAAAAGACATGTTTGTCAGTGATGATAGGGAGGAATTTGCTAGAAGTATCTTAGTTCCTATTATAGAAAATGAGACTAAAAAACGTGAGCATATTGGACCTGTTAGTGAGGAAGTCATACTAGATAGTTTGAAAATTGTATTAGAAGAAATATCAGAAGAAAACAATAATATGAATTCATAGGAGATAAATAATGAAAAATGAAAATATTATTATTAAACTAAATGAGTACATCAATCTTCCTAAAAATAAAGATAAAGTCTTCGAAAAAATCATAGATGCAAACAAGATTACTTTTACAAATCTTAGAGATCGATTATTGGGCATGGGAACTATTTTAGAAGAAAATTTTGAAGAGACATATTATATCATTCGAGTAGCAAGTGGATTATTAAATAAAAATAGTGCTATTGTGGCTGTAAAATGGCATTCTGAAGAAATTTCATTTTATGGATATGCGCAAGAAGGTTTGATAAATCAACATACTGCAGAAAAGGCTGTAGAAAAATTAATTGAAAAAATAAATAATTAATGCTAATAATTTAGGCTCTTTGTCGAATTCGGGGCATGTGGAAAAATATAAAATGCGATCTAGGCAGCATTTTGCTGCTTAGATTTTTTCGATTATATACTAAATCCGGGATATAGGAAAATTTTAGCCCTGGATTTAGTATACAACAAAAATATAAATAATCCCTTTGAAAATATAATTATTCAAAGGGATTTTTTGATATTTGAAGAATCAATCATCTAATTTTTCAAGAATATCACTTAATTTTTTGTTTACGGAAGCCAGTACTTTTTCTAAACCTAAAAGGAAAATATTTAATGATATTAACACAATAATTGTTTTGATACTTATGTTTATCTTAGTGATTAAAATAGAAATTAGAATTGATATAAGAAATAACATGGTAGAAATAGGTCTTGGTATTCTATCTATTTTATCGATTTTAAATAAAAATCTATATAGTTTAGCTATAATGAATTCTATAATAATTGTGGCTATCATTAGTGTTAATATCTCTATAGCAGGAATATTGTTTAGTATTAGTATTGGTAAATAAATGATATTAAAAAATAATAGTGATAGTACAATTTTTAAAAATACTTCTATAATTTTTTGCATGTTCATAAGAAACCTCTCTCTTTTTTATTAATAATAAATAAAATTATATTTTTTAATTTTGTAAAAATACCTTACAAATTAATTGTAATGGTTATGAAGTTGAAAATCAATATTCTATTGACGCATATGCGTATATTTGTATTTTAATAATTAGTTCACTTTTTGTATTAATGTTAAATCAAATTATATTTTTAAAATTTTGTATTAAGGATGTATAACTTAATTGTAAAGGCTATAAATCTAAAAATCAATATTCTATTGACGTTGTAACGTCAAAAAGTAGTTTCAGGAAATGATGGGCTACCGTAATTAATTTATATAGTTCACTCCAAAACTATGTTGAAATATAAGGGAATTAAATTAGGAGATTGTTAATGTGTAAAGGTTATATAAAAAAAGATTAAAAACATATAGTTTAATCAACCTATTTCCTTTCATTCTATTCTTTTTTAAGTTATAATTAAGTTACTATTACTAGAAAATTTCGGAGGTAACATATGAATGAAGTAATTAAAACGATGCTAGATCATCGTTCGACTCGTAGTTTTGTAAAAGGTAAAGAACTACCTAAGGAACATCTTGAGCAAATCATCGCTAGTTCTAAACAAGGATCTAGCTGGATGAATGGCCAACACTATAGTATTATCGTGACTACAGGTGAGACTAAACAACAAATTACTGATTTAATCCGTGATATATCACCTGGTAATGCGGCTCATATTGAGAATTCTACTGCATTCTTACTATATTGTTTAGATTATACTAATATCAAACTAGCGTTTGATATTGAGGGTGGAGAGTTTGATATTTCTAATCAATATGAACCATTAATTATCGGTACTTTAGATGTTGGTATTGCAATGCAAAATGCTACTTTAGCAGCTGAGTCTTTAGGATACGGAATTGTTTATTGTGGTGGAGTAAGAGGTTTTGGCGACAAGATTTCTGAATTACTGAATATTCCTAAGACTGCTTTGTTCTTATGTGGACTAAGTATCGGTGTTAAAGATGAAGAGTTATCTACGGAAAAAGTTAAACCTAGATTACCAGACGCGGCTAATGTAGGATATAATGAATTCCCTAAATCAAATGTAGAAGTATTAAAAGAATACCGTCAAACTATGGTAGACTTCGCAGAAGCGCGTGAGACAAAAACATGGACTAAGAAATTCGCTGACTTCTATGCACAACCTTCAGGAATAGAAAAAGTAACTAAAGAACTATTAGAAAAAAATGGTTTTGT
>NZ_CAUQNQ010000082.1:0-5409 GCF_963519265.1 uncultured Gemella sp.
AGATTAATCTTGTTAACATTCCGTCACCACCAAAGAATTCATAAGGAATTACTTGATTTACTCCGGCTGTGAATGGACCAGGGAAGTTTGCTTTATCTAAGTATTTAGCTGGTACGTCAATTGTATCTTTAGTATTATCCATAACACCTTTTTTAACTTCGTTAACAGTTGTTAATCCATTTAGATTTACATTTACATCTTTTGTAGCTACTACATTTGTTAAATCTGCTTTGCCGTCTTTTTCACCGTATACTTTGATTGTTGCTTTGTAGCTTTGTGTTCCATTTGCTTTAAGTAAATCTAATAGTTCTTTATCTGATTTTCCTTTTGTTCCTTCTAAGTCTACTTCATAGAAGTATAATCCTTTTCCTAATTTTTCTAATGGTAATAAGGCTGGATTTTTCGCTGATCCGTTATCTGACCATGGGGCTTTATCTGATGATTTTAAGATTAATCTTGTTAACATTCCGTCACCACCAAAGAATTCATAAGGAATTACTTGGTTTACTCCCGCTGTAAATGGTCCTGGAAAGTTTGCTTTATCTAAGTATTTAGCTGGTACGTTAACTTCATCTTTTGTATTGTCCATTACTGCTTTTTTAACTTCAACTGGTGCTGTTTTGTGTGTAGTCATATCTGGTGCTTCCATTTTTGGTGCGTCAGCAGTATCTTTAGCAAGACTTAAAATATTATTGTCTATTGCTTCAGGTTTAGCTTCTCTATCTGTTCCAACTATAGGTTGTTCGACTGTTTTATCAGTTTCTTTAGGTTTTACTGTTGTTGATTCTACTGATTCAACTTTTTCTGTTGGTTTAGTAACTACATTTTCATCTACCTGCGTTTTTACAGTTTCAACTATTGGAGCTTTATCCAATTGTTTATCACTTGCGTGTGCTTCTCCACCTCCTATAATAACAAAAATACCACTTGCAACAGCTGCTGATACTACTCCAACACTAACTTTTCTTATTGCCCATCTTGTAAAATTCTCTGATTTCATAAAGTTATTTTTCATTTGTATTTTTCTCCTCTTAATTAATACTTTATTACCAAAACTTTTTGTTTGATGAATACAGTATACCTTATAGATATTAACTAACTATTAGTAAATGTTTAAATATTTCTTAAATAGATATTATAAAAATATTATTTTCGAAATATACTAATATATATGGCTTATCTTAGATTTCTGACAATTTCGAAAAAAGTTTTTAATTTTTTTAATAAAAAGTGTTGACAAAGAAAAAATCTTATGTTAATATTTCTTTAACAGTTTTAAAAAGCGAAGAAGTGAAGAGCAATATTTCTTAATTATTAGAGACCTTTTGGTTGGTGAAAAAAAGGATTTGAGTGTATTGTAAATGGTCACAGAGCTGAACTAATGAGTATATATAAGTTAGTTCCGGTTGATAACCGTTAATAATCATTGAGGTAAGATTAAAATTTATTTTAAGATTATAAAATTGGGTGGTAACACGGTCATTTCGTCCCTTGTGTTACTACCCTTTTGTCGTATTTAAGACTGAATAAAAAAATATTTTTACAAATTAATATATTATTACATGGATAAGATGAGTAGAAAAAAGGATTTACACCAGAGAGTCTCGGTAGCTGAAAAGAGATTAATGAGTTTTTTTGAAGATGGTCTTTGAGTTTTAATTATCGAGCACAAGTTAGATAATTACGCAGAAAATAGCGTTAAAATTTTAATGAGGTGGAAAACTAAAAAATTCAATTTACCATTTTAGATTTTCCATAAAATAAGGTGGTACCACGTATAAAACGCACGTCCTTAGACAATATTAGATATTGTTTAAGGGCGTTTTTTATTTTTATAATTCAATATACACAAAAAGAGAAAATCTCAGGAGGAAAAAATAATGACAAAAATTTCAAGTTTAGGATACCCACGTTTAGGGGAAAAAAGAGAATGGAAAAAATTAATTGAAGGATATTGGGCTCGTACAGTTCGTCAAAACGAGTTATTTGAAGAAGCAGGAAAACTTCGTCGTCTTTATATCGAGAAACAATTAAATGCTGGATTAGATTTTATCCCAGTTGGTGATTTCTCACTTTATGATCACATTTTAGATTTATCAGTTCAATTCAACGTTATCCCACAACGTTTCGAAGGAAGAGAAGTTGATGTAGACTTATTCTTCGATATCGCTCGTGGTAACAAAGATAATGTTGCATCTGCACTTAAAAAATGGTTTAACACTAACTACCACTACATCGTACCAGAATGGGAAAATGTTAACCCTAAATTAAACAACACTCGCCTATTAGACTTATACAAAGAAGCAAAAGAAATCGTAGGAGATAAAGCTAAACCAGTAATCACTGGACCAATTACATATGTTGCTTTATCTAGTGGATTAGCTGAAGGAGAATTCGAAAAAGCTTTAGATAAATTAGTTCCACTTTACACTCAAGTATTCAAAGAATTAGCTGAAGCTGGAGCTGCTTACATCCAAGTAGACGAACCAATCTTTGTTACTGATGAAGGAAGAAACTATGTAGAATTAGCTCACAAAGTATACAACCACTTCAACAACGAAGTAGATGCTAAATTCATCTTCCAAACTTACTTTGAAGCATTAGTAGAAGCTGAAAAACTTGTTGATTTACCAGTAGCTTTCGGTTTAGATTTCGTTCACGGAAGAGAAGAAAACTTAGCTAATGTAAAAGCTGGTTTATTCAAAGATAAAGAAGTATTTGCTGGGGTTGTTGATGGACGTAACGTATGGAGCAACGATTTCGAAGATAGTTCTGCATTATTAGAAGAAATTAAAGCCAATGTTGCTGAATTAGTAATTCAACCTTCATGTTCATTACTACACGTACCAGTAACAACTAAAAACGAAACTGAATTAGAAGAAACATTATTAAATGGTTTAGCATTTGCTGATCAAAAATTAGTAGAGCTTAACTTACTAGCTAGCAAATTAGATGGCAAAGAAGATGCAGCATACCAAAAACACGTTGAAGACTTCAATAAACTACAAAATGCTGACTTCAGAAACCTTGAATTAGAATCAAGTGAAAATGTTCGTTCTACTCGTCCATCTGATTACAAAGTTCGTCGTGAAGTTCAAAATAAAAAATACAACTTACCATTATTACCAACTACTACAATCGGATCATTCCCTCAATCTAAACAAGTACGTCTACAACGTGCTCTATGGAAAAAAGGTGAATTATCTAATGAAGCATATGAAAAATTCATTGAAGAAGAAATCGCTCGTTGGATTAAAATCCAAGAAGATCTTGATATCGACGTATTAGTTCACGGTGAGTTCGAACGTACAGACATGGTTGAATTCTTCGGGCAACGTTTCGCTGGATTCGCATCTACTAAATTCGGTTGGGTTCAATCATACGGTTCTCGTGGGGTTAAACCACCAATTATCTACGGAGATGTAAAACACGTAGAAGCTGTTACAGTTAAAGAAACTGCCTACGCTCAAAGCTTAACTAACCGTCCTGTTAAAGGTATGTTAACTGGACCAGTTACAATTCTAAACTGGTCATTCGAAAGAACTGATATTTCTAAAGCAGAAATCTTCAACCAAATCGCTATCGCACTTAAAAATGAAATTGAACTTTTAGAAAAAGCTGGAATTACAATTATCCAAGTTGACGAACCAGCTATCCGTGAAGGATTACCTCTAAGAGACAACAAAAAAGAAAAATATCTTGAAGAAGCAGTATTCTCATTCCGTCTAGCTACTTCATCAGTTCAAGATGATACACAAATTCACACACATATGTGTTATTCTAACTTCGATGAAATTATCGATTCTATCCGCGCATTAGATGCTGACGTTATTTCTATCGAAACTAGTAGAAGCCACGGAGAATTAATCTCTGCATTCGAAACTGCAATCTATCCTTTAGGTATTGGACTTGGAGTTTATGATATCCACTCTCCACGTGTACCAACAAAAGAAGAAGTACGTACTAATATCTTACGTCCACTTCAAAAATTATCTACAGAACAATTCTGGATTAACCCTGACTGTGGATTAAAAACACGTGCTGAAAAAGAAACTATCGAAGCATTAGAAGTTTTAGTTGAAGTAACTAAAGAAATCAGAAACGAACTTTCCGCTAAATAGGAGGTTCGCATGAGAAACTTATTAGAGAGATTAGAACAAGATGTACTCGTAGCCGATGGTGCTATGGGTACGGCTCTCTATAGTAATGGATTGGAAAGTTGTCATGAATATAATAATATCTCTAATCCGGATTCTGTAGAGAAAATTCATAAGGCTTATATCGAAGCTGGAGCGGATATAATTCAAACAAATACTTATGCTGCAAAAAAATGTCAGCTAAAAACTTATGGTTATGAAGACAAGTTTGAAGAAATTAATATTCGCGCTGCTGAAATAGCTCGTAAAGCTGCTGGAGAAAACACTTTTGTTTTCGGTACTATTGGAGCTATCAGAGGACTTCGTGAATGTGAACTATCATTAGAAACAATTGTCAATGAAACACTTGATCAAGTAAAAGTATTATTATCAACAGGTAAAATTGATGCATTACTTTTTGAAACTTATTATGATCAAGAAGAAATTCGTGCTGTTTTAACTGAAGTTAGAAAATTAACTGACTTACCTATTATTACTAATATTTCATTATTAGAAGCAGGTATAACTCAAAATGGGGAAAAAGTAACTGATGCATTAAGCGTAATTGTTAACTTAGGTGCTGATATCGTTGGTTTAAACTGTCATCTTGGTCCTTATCATATGATAAAAAGTTTAAAACAGGTGCCATTATTTGCCCAAAGCTACTTATCTGCTTATCCTAATGCCAGCTTATTACAGTTAACACAAACTATAAATGGTAACGAATACCGTTTTAGAAAAAATTCAGCTTACTTCGAACAAAGTGCTAAGTTACTTGTAGAAGAAGGTGTAAGATTAATAGGCGGTTGCTGTGGAACTACTCCTGAGCATATTCGTGCTATCAAAAAAGGAATAAAAGATTTAAAACCAATCAGAAGAAAAATAATAACACCTTTACCAGCTGAGGAAGAACTTGTCAGAGTAGCAAATAATAAACCAACAATCGTTGATAAAGTGAAAAAACAAGTAACAATAATAGCTGAACTAGATCCACCAAAACATTTAAATGTAGATAAATTTATCGAAGGCGCAAAAGCAATAGATAAAAAGAATATCGAAGCTATAACTTTAGCGGATAATTCTTTAGCTAGCACTCGAATTTGTAATTTAGCTGCTGCTACGTTGCTTAAAGAGCACATTTCTACCCCTACACTTCTGCATTTAACATGTCGTGATCACAACCTTATCGGATTACAATCTCGCTTAATGGGATTTGACCTTCTTGGAATTAATAATGTCCTTGCTCTTACTGGAGATCCAAGTAAACTTGGTG
>NZ_CAUQNQ010000083.1:0-5388 GCF_963519265.1 uncultured Gemella sp.
GGGGGTGACTCGACAAAATCGATTTCTTTGAAATCACGATTTTTGAGTCACTCCCATTTAATTATTTATAGATACTATATTTTTTATTGATTAAGTAAATTAACACTGCAGGGATTACTGCAAATAACATTAATTTATATCCAAAGACTTCTAATGCAAGAAATATAGGTGCAATATATGTCTTAGTTGCCGCTGAAAATACTAAACAGTATCCTAAAGCGGCAGTTACAAGAATTGGTAATCCTAACCAAGTTCCTAGAATTACTCCACAAGTCGCTCCAATCGCAAACAACGGAGTAACCTCTCCTCCACTAAAACCAATCCCTGTACAAATTGCAGTTAATACAATTTTTAATATAAAATCATAAACTTGAATCTGTTCAAAGTTTGTAAAAGAAAGATTAATTAAATTTGTACCTAATGAAGCATATCTGTACTCGAAAACAATACTAACTAAAATAAAAACAACTAGAAGAATCCAAATGATATTTTTATTCAAAGCTGCTAATTCCTTTATTTTTCTTTGAAGCAATACAAATATAATTCCTACAAAAACAAAAACAATCCCAACTAAAATTAATTTAAAAATAAATTCTAAATTTATATTAATTTTACTTACATCTATAGCTACAAAAAACTTTTCCAAACCTAATTTATGTGATACAAAAGCACTTATATACGCTGCAATAATATATATTACATACTCATAAATTTTATTTTTTGTAAAGTTAAATTTATCACTGACAACCTCTAAAATAAATACCACAGCAGCTAAAGGTGTTTGAAACAATCCAGCAAATCCACAAATCATGCCTAACTTTACAAAAAATTGTTTTTTCTCTGTACTGAATTCATCTGGAGCAATATTCCCACCAATAGCTCCACCCAACTGCACAGCAACACCTTCACGCCCTACACTCACTCCGAAGCTGTGAGCTAGTAAAGTATTCAAAGTTAAAATAAAAGGGAACTTCCACGTAACTTTCTCTTTTTTATCAGTTGCCGCTTCAATAAAATACTTCATACCTATAGCACTGGTGTGTAAATATTTATTACTAGACTTAGTAAAAACTAGTATCAAAGGTGTTAAAATCAATAAATACTTATAATAACTACTAGTTAATTCTATTAATTTCAATAACGTTTGACCAAATAACGAACAACAAATAGAAATTAATAATACTGCACTTATTAATCTAAAATAATAATTCCTTAACATATTATATTTATTTTTCTCCTTCAAATATAAATCTGAGATTGACATAAAAGTTCTAAACTTTTTAAAACGCTTATATGAGAACCCAGGGGCTGACCCAAAAGTCCTAAAATTTAACAAAGTTCATATAATAGCTCATAGACGCAGCGGTTTATCGATATCTAAATTCGCTTTTAAAAAGCTTTTTAGATATCTAATAAATCACTGCAGGAAGTGACTCGACAAAATCTTGTTTCTACGAAATCACGATTTTTTAGTCGCTCCCTCTCAGATTCTTTACTATTGATTCTTTTTAAAACTTAAACTTGATTTTTTCGGTTGATCGTAACTAAAGCCTTCTCCTATAATATCATGAACCTCAGTTATCGTCACGAAAGCTCGGGGATCAATTTTATAAACCAGAGATTTTAATTTTCCTATTTCATTTCTTGAAACAACGCAATATCCAATATTCAAATCTTTCTTAGAATAGCTTCCCTGACCTTTTATATAAGTTAATCCACGATTCATATCTTCTTGGATTTTTTTAGTAATAAGTTCTATTTCCGATGAAACTATCATTACTCCTTTTCCAGGAACACCACCTTCAACAACATAATCTATAACTTTAGTACATATAAAAATATAAATCAAAGTATATAGAATCGCTGGAAAACTCTTAACTACTACAAATGTTAAGGCGATGATAACTCCATCAAGAATTTGAATTATTCTTCCTATTGAACTACCTGTATAAAGTTGAACAATTTTTGCAACTATATCTACACCACCTGTTGTTCCTCCTGCTAGAAAGACTATCCCTAATCCTAATCCAGCAAGTAATCCTCCAAATACAGCTGCTAGTAGTCTGTCCCCACCGATTTCTATTTCTATATTATACTTTTCAAAAATTCCTATCCAAAAAGTCAGCATAATTATACCGTAAACTGTGTATAACATTGTCTTTTTATCTAACATTTTATATCCTATTATTAATAAAGGAATATTTACCAATATTGTTCCTACAGAAACCGGAAGACCTGTTGAATATAATAATAACAGTGCTATTCCTGTTCCTCCACCTTCTGCTAGTTTATTTGGAACATTAAAATGCATAATTGCAAAAGAGTAAATAGCACAACCCAAAGAAATAATAAATAATTCTTTTAAAATTTTTGTGAAATTTAAATTTTTAAATGTCTTTTCCATAGTGCACCTCCAAAATCAATTTTATCCTAATTATAACAGGTTTCATGACGTTAAACAACTATAGAAAATAATATTTTTCACTACTAAATTTTTATAAATTTCATCTTTTCTTAGACATTATTACAAATTTGTACTATAATTATAATATCAATATTGGAGGTTGACTTTTAAAATGAATAAAAACTTCATACCAAATTATCTTACCCTTTGTAATATTTTTTGTGGATTTATGTCAATTCTGACTACATCACATGGATATTTCATCTGGGGTACTGTCTTTATTATCTTAGCTATGCTTGCAGATAGATACGATGGTATCGTCGCAAGAAAACTTGGTGTTGTTTCTGAAATTGGTCACGATTTAGATTCATTATGTGACGTAGTAAGTTTCGGAGTAGCACCTGCTATGCTTGTTTTTGAAATCTTTATTACTAATGATAAGCCATCAACACTATTAATGGTAATTGTTGCTATACTTTGTGGAGTTTACGTATGCTGTGGAGCTTATCGTTTAGCTAGGTTTAACGTGACAAAAATGAAAAATGGATATTATCAAGGAGTTCCTATCACTACATGCGGAACAGTTCTTGCAGTACTTGCTCAGATAAAATTACCAAGTATTGCAATGCTTATACTAGTAGTAGCATGCTCTTATTTAATGGTAAGTAATATAAAAATTAAAAAAATATAAAAAAAATAGAAAAAAGGTTGTAAATTGTTAAAAAAACAATTACAACCTTTTTCCAGTTTATGAGGTTATAACATTATATATTACTATAACATAATGATTATAAATTTTTTTAAGATCTGTATACCCAAATTTTCCTTTACTAATATTCTTCTATAAGCTATATCCACAATTATTTATATCTTTTTATTAAGAAATTTTAATAATAGTTATTACTTTTATTTTTCTTTTATTTATTATATAATCGTATGCGTATATATTAAATTTTATATAAGGAGCATCTTAATGATATTTACAGAAATTAGCAGTGACGAATTACAAATGGTTCAAGAAAAAAACGATAATCGTTACTTTTTACAACAAGCTGCCGTATATAGTAAAATGCAAAATTTCAATAATCTAAAGACTAAAATTCTTGCAGTAAAAGAAAATAATAAAATACTAGCATATTCAACATTTATTTATTTCCCTTATAGAAAATTCTTCTATAAAGTTACTGCTCAACACGGTCCAATAATGGATTACTCTAATAATGAGTTAGTAAGATTTTATATGGCAGAATTAAAAAACTATTTCGCTAAAGACTTTCGTGTTCTCTGCGTAAGAGTAAATCCATTCTTAAACGAACGTATTTATAAAGATATCGAATATGTTGAAACTACTGAGGATGCTATTAAAACAGATAAAATATTAACTTCACTAGGATACAAACCACTTAATGATGACTTATTCACAAATCCTACACTGGCTTCTCGTTGTGTTTTTTCTAAATCACTAGACGAAAATATTACTGAGAATAATTTATTAAAAAATATTTCACAAATTGCTCGTTATACTATTAATAGAACGATGAAAGAAGGAGTACAAGTTCGAGAGATTGATATCTTTGATGAAGAAGATGCAAAAATCTTTGATAAAATTAATCGTGATACTGAGGAGAGAATAGACTTTAGCATTCGTGATAATACATATTTTAAGTCATTAAAGAATAATATCGGAGATAAAGCTCACTATCTTATTTCATACATTGATTGTGATCAATTCATTGAAACTACAACTAACACAATTGCAAATCTCGAAAAAGAGCGAGACGATCTAAAAGAAAAATTAGAACAAGGAAAAGTGAATGCTAAAAAAGCAACTAACCGTCTAAAAGAATTTGATGAAAATATTGCTATTTGGTATAAAAAAATTGATAAAATAAAAGAGCTTAAAGAAGAAAACGGAAATATTATTAATCTTTCATGTGCTACTTTTATAGAATCAGGGCAAGATTTAATCTACTTCACAAGCGGTGCAATGAGAAAATTCCACCGTTACGAGGGTCCATATGCAATCTTATTCCATATGATGAAATACGCCATCAATAATAACTTTAAATATTTCAACTTCTTTGGTACTTCTAAAGATTTTGAGTCTGAAGAGGCTACTGACTACGGAGTTCTTCAATTCAAACGTAATTTCAACGGAAATATAGAGTATTTTATGGATAATTACGAAATTAGAAATGCAATCGGAAAAATTTGGAAAATATAAAAGGAATTGAGCTCCTGCTCAACTCCTTTTTTTCATTTATTCTTCTTTCTTAGCAACTTTTTTCGTAGCTTTTTTAGTTTTTTCTTTTTTCTGAGGTTTATTGTTTTCTGGATACATTACTTTATCTACTAGACCATATTCACACGCTTCTTCTGCTGTTAAATAGTTATCACGTTCTGTATCACGTTCAATAGTCTTAATAGTTTGTCCAGTTCTGTCTGCTAAAATTTTATTTAATTTTTCTCTAGTTCTTAATATGTGTTTTGCAGCAATTTCAATTTCTGTTGCTTGACCTTGTGCACCACCTAATGGTTGGTGAATCATCACTTCCGCATTTGGAAGTGCGTAACGTTTACCGATAGTTCCAGCTGCAAGTAAAAATGCACCCATACTAGCTGCCATCCCCATACAAATAGTAACAACGTCACATTTAATATGTTGCATAGTATCATAAATTGCAAAACCAGCTGTCACACTTCCACCTGGAGAATTAATATAGAAATAAATATCTTTTTCACTATCTTGTGCTTCTAAAAATAAAAGTTGACTTGTTATTGAATTTGCTACTTGATCATTTACATCTGAACCTAAAATAATAATTCTATCTTTTAATAATCTTGAATAAATATCGTATGCTCTTTCCCCTTGAGAAGTTTGCTCTATTACTGTAGGAATTAAATTCATTTTCTTACCTCCTAATTTTCGTTTTCACTAGATATTATATATCAAAAATGGTCAATTAGCAACTTTTTTCCCTTTC
>NZ_CAUQNQ010000084.1:0-5258 GCF_963519265.1 uncultured Gemella sp.
TGGCTAAAGATATGGCAATATATATAAGAAATAAAGAACTAGAGGCGAAAAGCGTCGCTGATAAACGTGCAAAAGAACTTATCGTTCAATCATTGCAACGTTTTGCTACAGATGTAGTAAGTGAAACTACTGTGTCTGTTGTAGATCTTCCAAGTGATGATATGAAAGGTCGTATTATCGGACGTGAAGGAAGAAATATTCGTACTTTAGAAACATTAACAGGTGTAGACTTAATTATTGATGATACTCCGGAAGCGGTTATCCTTTCTGGATATGATCCAATTCGTCGTGAAATTGCTAAAACAGCAATTAAGTCACTTATTGATGATGGGCGTATTCACCCTTCAAAAATTGAGGAAGCTGTTGATAAAGCGCGTAAGAATATTGATCAAGTTATTCGTGATGCAGGAGAACAAGCCACATTTGACCTTGGAATCC
The DNA here is from genome assembly GCF_963519265.1 of uncultured Gemella sp. Classification (GTDB taxonomy): domain Bacteria; phylum Bacillota; class Bacilli; order Staphylococcales; family Gemellaceae; genus Gemella. The sequence goes on from NZ_CAUQNQ010000084.1 coordinate 439, forward strand.
ATAATATGCATCCTGACTTAGTAAAAATCGTTGGTAAGTTAAAATATAGAACAAGTTATGGTCAAAATGGACTACAACACTCTATGGAAGTAGCGTATATCGCAGGACTTATTGCAGCTGAGTTAGACTTAGATGTTGCAACAGCACGTCGTGCAGGATTGCTTCATGATATTGGGAAAGCACTTGATCATGAAATTGAAGGTTCGCATGTTGAAATTGGTGTAGCATTAGCTCTTAAATATAAAGAGAATGCGATTGTAGTAAATGCAATAGCATCACACCATGGTGATACTGAACCAACACATCCGATTTCTGTTATTGTTGCCACAGCGGATGCACTTTCTGCATCACGTCCAGGGGCTCGAAGAGAGTCATTAGAAAACTATATTAAACGTCTACAAAAACTTGAAGAAATTGCAAATGAACACAAAGGTGTAGAGAAAACATTTGCTATTCAAGCAGGTCGTGAGATTCGTGTAATCGTAAATCCAGAAGAGGTAGATGATACAAAAACTTACAAAATTGCCAAAGAAGTTAAAAATAAAATCGAAGAAACGATGCAATACCCAGGGAACATTAAAGTTAATGTTATTCGTGAGGTTAGAGCAGTTAAGGTTGCAAGATAGTAAATTAAGCGATTGGATATTATCCAATCGCTTTTTTATGTCGAATTATAAAGTCGAGGGTTCGTGTTTTCTGCTAATATTATGGCTGTAATTATATTAATAGATTAGTTTGTAATATTAATGGTAAATTTATAGATGTAGAATAATTGCAATTTTCCAAGCGGAATATTATAAATAGAAACACAGTTTAGTGCTAATAATTTTGAGTTTAATTTGCCTTATAAATTGAACAAATATAATTGTTTTTAGTAAAGTTTTTGGGTTAAAGAACAGTGTTTGTAATTTTATATATCGTGTATAGTGATAAGAATAATTTAAATATTAAAAAATATAAGAAGCGAAGAAAACGCTTTATACACGGTAATTTTATTTATTTATCAATGAATAAATAATAATATCTTTGATAATTTTAACAAAAATTTGAATATAGTACTTTGTTAAATTATATGTATTTTAATAAAATCTGTATTAAAACAGTGTTGAAAAAATATCCTTGTTATTGTATAATCTTTACTGTAGATGTAGAACAATTATTATCTATGTAATTATTATAAATTTTTAAGGAGAGTGTTATTATGACAAACACTGTAGAATCTAAAGTATTTTTAGAACCTCAAGAAGTTTATGAACTTACTATTAAAAAAGGTACTGCTAAAGCAACTGCAGGTCTTAAATATATGTTGAGTTTAGGTTTCTTAGGTGGGGCATTTATCGGGGTAGGATTTTTAGCCTTACTTCGTGTATCAGGATCAATTCCTAAAGAATTTGGCGGAATTGGTGCATTACTTGGAGCATCTGTTTTCCCAATCGGACTTATTTGTATTTTAGTTGGTGGTGGAGAATTAGTTACAGGTAATATGATGGCTGTAACTGTTGCGTGGTTTAATAAGAAAATTAGTTTTAAACTGTTGGCTAAAAACATGGTAGTTATTACATTTGCTAACCTTGTTGGTTCTCTAGTTATTGCTTATTTCTTAGGGCATTTAACTGGTTTAACTGGTGGAGCAATTGCTGCTAAAACTATTTCAGCTGGTGAATCAAAAGTATACTTAACATTCTGGCAAGTATTCTTCTCAGCTGTAGGTTGTAACTGGCTAGTAGGTATGGCAGTATGGTTAAACTTCGCTGCTAAAGATGTAGGTAGTAAAATGTTTGGTGTATGGTTCCCAATTATGACTTTCGTTGCTATTGGATTCCAACACTTGGTTGCGAACATGTTCGCAATCCCAGCTGCAATGTTTGAAGGTGCAAATATCTCAGTTTTACAATTCGTTCAAAACATGGGAACAGTATTTTTAGGTAACTTTGTAGGAGCTGTTACTTTAGTTTCTGCTCTATACACATTTGCTTATAAAAAATAATAATAGAGAAAATTTAAAATCCTTTAAATAACAAAAATGAAGTAGGATATAATTCCATACTTCATTTTTTTGTTAACTTACAAAGTGATATTTGTTAGATTTAGTTTTATATAACAGATTTAAAATAATAGTATATAAATCTTATGAAAAGATAATATAAAAAAGATTCCAAATTACTAAACTTGGAATCTTTAATTTATATTAGTTTATATTAGTCTTCTACTTTTACAACCCAACCAAATTTATCTTCAACTTTCCCTAATTGGATACCTGTAAGTAGGTTGTAGATTTTTTGAGTCCATTCTCCAGGTTTGTTATCAGTGATAAGTTCTAATTTTTTAGTACCATCGAATAATTCACCAACTGGAGCGATTACCGCTGCAGTACCGCATAGGAATACTTCTTCAAGTTTTCCATTATCGTAAGCTTCATATACTTCTTCAAGAGCTAGTTTTCTTTCTTCTACTTTTTCACCTAGTGATTTAAGTAATTCTAATACAGAAGCACGAGTGATACCTGGAAGGATAGAACCATTTAATTCTGGAGTAACAAATGTTCCATCAATTTTGAAGAAGATATTCATAGCCCCACCTTCTTCGATGTATTTTTGTTCAACTCCATCTAGCCATAGTGATTGAGAGTAACCAAGTTCTTGAGCTTTTTTCTGACCTTTTAGAGATCCAGCGTAGTTACCTGCTGTTTTAGCGAATCCGAATCCACCACGAACAGCACGTACGTATTCGTGTTCTACGAAGATTTTGTTTGGTTGTAATCCTGCTTTGAAGTAGCTTCCTGATGGTGATAAGATAATTACGAATTTAACTTCGTTATTTGGGTGTACTCCAAGTGCTTCTTCTGCACCGTATAAGAAAGGTCTAACGTATAGAGAAGTACCTTCAGATTTTGGAATCCATTCTTTATCGATAGAGATTAATTTTTTAAGTGCAGCTAATGCAAATTCTTCATCTAGCTCAGGTAAAGCGATACGGTCTGAAGATTTGTTTAAACGTTTGAAGTTTTGTTCTGGACGGAATAAAACTGCTTCTCCATTGGCATTGTATGCTTTCATACCTTCGAAAACGCTTTGCCCGTAGTGTAATACGTTTAATGCAGGTGACATTGGGATTGGACCATAAGGAACGATTCTTGGATCGTACCACCCTTTATCAGAAGACCAATCCATAACGAACATATGGTCTGTAAAGACTGTACCAAATCCTAATTTATCATCAGGTGTTTTTTCTTTTGGAGTAGATGTAAGTTCTACTCGGATATCATTTACTGTTAATTTTGTCATAGTTATATTTCTCCTTATCTTTTAAAACAATTAATTTTTAATGTGTTAGAGATATTATAATACTAATCAATTGTTTTTTCAATACTTTTCTTTAAATTTTCTGAAATTTTGTATAAAATATCCGATATTTCGTCTTGAAAAGTGATTGAAAATAATTTAAAATGTTATATAGTCATTGTTGATAAATTTGTCTAATATTCTAGATACTAATTTAATTTTTATTGAAAATATGTTACAATATTAGAAATGTTACATTAACAATGTACCTATTATGAAAGAAGGTAGATATATATGGATATAAAAAAAACATTAGAAAACAAATTTAACACATCTTTAGCGAATTTAACAGGATCTCCAATTAGAGAATTTGATGCATTTGCTTCATCAATTGAAGGAATTATTAAGTTAACATTAGGAGAGCCTGATTTTGATACTGCTGAAGAGGTTAAAGAAGCTGCGAAAGTTGCTTTAGATAATAATAGAACACACTACTCGGTAAATAATGGTATTGAGCCATTAAGAGCAGCGTGGGCTAAAAATTTAGAAAAAAGATATAATTTAAAATATAGTTCAGATGAAGTTATCGTAACTATTGGTGCTTCTGCAGCGATAGAACATACTATCTCTGCTGTTACAAACCAAGGGGATACTATTTTAGTAGTAACACCGTACTTCTCAGCGTATGAGGGTGTAGGTATTCTAAATAAATGTAATATTAAATTTATTGATACAGCTGATAATGGCTTTAAAGTTCGTCCAAGTGATTTAGAAAAAGCCTTAGAAGAGAATAAAGATGCAAAAGCAATTTTAATTAACTACCCAAACAATCCAAGTGGTGTTTCTTATACTAGAGAAGAAGTTAAAGAAATTGCTGATGTATTAGGAAAATATGATATTTTTGTGCTTAGTGATGAAATTTATGGAGATATTACATATAACTATAAACACACTTCATTAGCTGAATTTATTCCAGAACAAACAGTTCTAATCAGTGGATTATCAAAATCTCATGCTATGACAGGATGGCGTGTAGGATTTATCGCAGCGCCTCAAGCGATGATTAGAAAGATCGGGGTTTTCCATCTGTTTACAGTATCTGGAGCTCCAACATTTATTCAAGATGCTGCTGTAGTAGCTTTAACAGATGAAAATGTAGATAAATATAATAATCATATGATTGAAACTTATAGAGAAAGAAAAGACTATATGGTTACAAGACTTCGCGAATTAGGTTTTGAAATCCCTGAAATTGATGGAGCATTTTATATCTTTGCCAAAATTCCAGCGGAATATAGAGAACTTGGAGCGATGGAGTTTTGTAAATTATTAGCGAAAGAGGCTCGTGTTGGGGTTATTCCTGGGACGGCATTTGGGAAAGCGTACAATGACTTCTTTAGAATTAGTTATGCAACAAGCATGGAAAATATAAAAGAAGCTGTTGAAAGAATTTCTCAATTTATGAATAAGTAATTACATATAGAAGAAAGGTTATTCAAATGAAAGGTAAATTCATAACAGTAGAAGGTTCAGATGGTT
>NZ_CAUQNQ010000085.1:0-5235 GCF_963519265.1 uncultured Gemella sp.
CTTTTTCACGTTCACTTTCATGAACAAATACTTTATAACCATCTTTTGTTAATAAGAATGTCCCAACTCTCATCAAACGATAAGGATAAGCTTCGATATCTTTATTCTTCATGTTTCTAGTAGCTTTAGAATATAGTGATGCTACGATAGTCTCTGTCGCTAAACGTGCAAATAATTGACCACTAAAATCACGACGTAAAGTAATAAATAGTTCATCACCTTCTTTAGGCCAAACACTTCGTAATTTTGGTAAATCTTCTCCTAAAAGTGGAATTTCACGAGAGAACCCAATATCAAGTCCTACTCTATCTTCCTCCACTTTTACTACTTTACTAAACGAATAATCTCCAACCGTAACTTCTGGAATATTCGGCGTTGCAAATAATTTCCCACTACGTGAAGAATATACAAACATTGAATACTCTTCTCCAATTTCATAATCATCTAAACTTTCTACATCAGATTCGTTACAGCTAATTTCTTCTTCATTCGGTCCTTTAAAAACCAATGATGAACTTTTCTTTTCTACTAACTCTAAAAAATGGATTTCTCCAGTAATAAATTTTATATCTTCTCTTTCCATCAAGTACCTCTTTCTTTTATTTTTGTATAACTTCATACAGCATTGTTACTACATTTCATCTCATAAAAAAGGGAGTGACTCAAAAATCACGATTTCGGAGAAATCGATTTTGTCGAGTCACCCCCACATAGTTTATTAGATAACTAAAAAGCTTTTATAAAGCGAATTTTAGATATCAATAAACCACTGCGTCTATGAGTTATAATATACACTTCTTTAAACTTTAGGACTTTTGAATCAGCCCCTTAAATTAATCGGAAAAAGTAGTATCAGGGCGTACTTACTTAACCATATTTTTTATTTGTTTTAATTGATTTACTCTTATTTCCTTTGGAAGGAATCTTCTTATTTCATCTTCATTATACCCAACTTGTAATCTCTTATCATCGACAATGATAGGTCTTCTAAGCATTCCTGGATTATCTTGAATAACTTTATATAATTCTTGAATTGACATACTTTCAATATCCAAATTCAATTTTTGGAAAGTTTTCGATCTGAATGAGATTATATCTTCTGTTCCGTGCTCCGTGATAGACAAAATGTCCTTAATCTCATTTGTTGTCAGAGCTTCTGAAAAAATATTTCTTTCCACAAAGTCTATTCCATTTTCAATAAGCCAAGCTTTAGCTTTTCTACAAGAAGTACAACTTGGCGATGTAAACAACGTAACTACCACCAGCACTCACACTCCTTTATAAAAATAACATTAATATTTTTATAATTCTATATACTCCTATAATTATACTACATATATTATAGTTTTACAATATACTATTGAAAAAATATTTTAATTTGTCAACTAAAAACACTTATTTTACATAGTTTAATTCTTGACTATTCTTGTAGACACAAGCTTTTTGTTTTACCCTTACATTTTTTATTTGATTAGTTAAAATAAATTATATAATAATACACTCAAAAAATATTTCTTTACATAGTCTTACTACCATATTATATTATAACCCATGTAATTAAAATATAAATTAAATAACAATGAACACTCCTCTTCTACAGTTTCCCATTATTGCTAAATTGACAAAGTATTTTATGTGTGTTATCATATACATATGCCAGCATGGCGGAATTGGCAGACGCACTGGACTCAAAATCCAGCGATGGCAACATCGTGCCGGTTCGACCCCGGCTGCTGGTATAATGATTAAGACAAGGTTTTAAACCTTGTCTTTTTTTATTATATCTATTGTAGCCAAATTACTGGTAACTAGTAACTCTTTAGGAATTTAAAAAATCGATAGCTTTTTGATATTTTTCTTTTCTTTCTATATCTTTTTCTGTAATATTTATTAACCTCGTCAGATCTGAATTATGATGCAAATCTGCTAATTTTACCACTCGGGCAAGTTTGTTTTCTTTTACAGAATTTAAATAAGTTTGGTAATCTTGTCCTTTTTTCTTTGTTATAACATCAACAGCTTCTAAAACTTCTTCAGAGAATCCATACTCACGTAAACCTTCTAAGGTCAATTCCGTATCTTCAATAACATCATGAAGATACGCTACCGCCTTTTCTTCATCAGAATTTACAAAACCAGCCACCTTTTCAGGATGTTTAATATAATCTTCTCCAGCTTTATCAATTTGTCCTAAATGAGCTTTCTTAGCTATTTCATAGGCTTTTTCACTTTGAGATTGTTTCATATTTTTATTATATACGTTCATATTTTATTAGTCAATCTTCACTGACAAGAATCTTCAAACAACCTTCGACTACACTTAACCTATTACTAAATCCTTTATTCACTATATACTCACCAATTCTTCTCTCAGGCTATTTTGCTTTACAAGATAGCCCGCTTATGATAGTATTATGTATAACAAGATAGCGAAAACTAAAGCTGAAAATTATTTCTAAAATAGTTTTATCAAGAACATCTCTTACTTAGCTAATCACGACTAGATATTAAAAGAAAGAAGGAACAGAATGGAGATAAACACTTCCCAAATACTAAAAGGTACATTAGAAGCATGTATTTTACAGCTAATAAAAAATAAAGAAATGTACGGCTACGAAATAACTGAGCAACTTTCCTATTATGGGCTCGATATGGTTGCCCAAGGAACTATCTATCCTCTACTTTTAAAATTAGAAAAGGAACATATGGTCACTAGTTACTTAAAGGAGAGTGCCTCTGGACCTCCTAGAAAATATTATTCAATTACCAAAAATGGTGAAGAGTATATAAACTCATTTAAAAATGTATGGGGAAATATAAGTACTACAATAACAAAAATTTTAGAAAATAAATAACGTCAACAGGGAGGAATTATTATGAACATCGCTGACTTAATAAAACAAAATAACAAACTTAGATCACAACTTAGTGAAGATAATAAGAAATATTATGAAGAACTTTTAGTTGCTTGCCGGATGAAAAATACTACAAAAAAAGAATCAGAACTAGAAATTCAATTACTGGAAATATTACAAGATTTGATCCTATATCAAAAACAGGGAAAAAACTTTACCGATGTTTTCGGGAATGACATAGATAAATTATCTTCATCAATACTTGTAGAACTTCCAAAGGAAAATAAAGGAAAACTATTAAGATTTTCTCTAGTTTATCTTTTAATATTAATTATTAGTTCTCTAGTGCCTTCTGTATTCACTAGAACTATACAACCAATTATAACAGTATTCTCTATATTATTATTAGCTTTAGGATCATCAGTTTGCTTATATCTATTAATTTATAAAAAAACAGATAAAAATAAGTGGTTTATATATATTTCTTCGTTAATTATATTTGAGATTTCTTTTATTCTAATACCTATTCTAAATAAATTAAAGCTACTTCCAGAGTATCTTTCTCTAGAAGTAACAGTATCAAGTAACATCTTATACTTATTTGGAATTTTTAGTGCACTTTCTTATATATACATTTTTTTAACTTTTAAAAAATACTATTCTAAAAAGATATAGTAAACTAGCTCGACTATTCTATTTGTCGAGCTAATTTTTATAAAAGTTCACCATAGAGAAATAATTTTAATTTAAAAATAACATTTTTTCTATTGAATAATTTTTTTAAACCTGTTATAATGGTAAAACATTATTTTAGGAGAGAAGCCATGAATAACTCAATTTTCGATAAATTAAAACACGCTGAACAAGGTGCCAAACTTAGTATTTTATCATATTTGCTACTTACAGTATTAAAACTTGGCGCTGGTATATTCTTTAAGTCTTCAGCTCTTGTTGCCGATGGTATTAACAATGCTACCGATGTGATTTCATCAGTTTGTGTTCTTATCGGTTTGAAGATTTCCAGAAAACCAGCAGATGACGACCACCTTTATGGTCACTTTAGAGCTGAGCTTATATCTACATTAATAGCTTCATTTATTATGCTATACGCTGGAATTGAAGTAGTAATGTACGCAATTAAAAAAATTATCTCAGGAACGATTGAACAACCTAGCATACTGTCAGCAATTGTAGCATTTATAGCAAGTGTAATTATGCTTGGTGTATATTTCTATAATATTCGTCTTGCTAAAAAAATTGGCAGCAAGTCACTAAAAGCTGCCGCACTTGACAATCTAAGCGATGCATTTGTTTCTATCGCTACACTGATAGGGATTATTTCTACATATATAGGTATTCCAATAGCTGATTCAGTAGTCGCAATTATAGTTGGATTACTTATTATTTACACATCAATTAGCATCTTCAAAGAATCTACACACGTTCTTACTGATGGTGTAGATTCTGAAGTGATAGACAAGGTTAATGATATTGTAACTGACATCAACGGTGTAACTTCTATAGTCGATACGAAAGGTAGAACTCATGGCTTATTATACTTTATCGATATTACAGTTACCGTTGATCCTTCTTTAAATGTTAAACAAAGTCACGATATTACGGTTAATATTGAAAAAGCACTCTCTAAAGAATTTTATTATTGTGAAACTTTAGTGCACTTAGAACCGCATGGTATTCCATGTCATACATATTAAATTTATTTTGATGAAATTATACTCACTATAACACCTGTTATTTCAAGTATAATTTCATCTTTTTTATTGTTCGTACGTTTGACAAAAACTAATACTAAAAGTATAATTATTGTACATATAAAAGTATTTTTAGTCTTAGTTATTTTTTAATTAAATAGCTTAAAATAATACTTAAATAAAAATTGGAGTTTTTAAATTTATGACACACGCAAAAGCAATATTCTTCGGTGAACATGCCGTCGTTTATGGATACAAAGGAATAACTATTCCCCTTCCACAGATGAACGTCGAAGTTACATTAGAAGACACAGAGACAATTCAACAACGTGATGAAATTTTAGGTTTTATCGCTGATACATGTGGAATTGATAAAAAAACAAAAATTAATATAACTAGCACTATTCCTGTAGGACGTGGGCTAGGGTCTTCTGCTGCGCTAAGTATCGCTATTGCACGTGCTAAAAAACTCCCAAATGTAAGAGAAATTGCAAATAAATGCGAAAAATTTATTCACGGTAATCCTAGTGGTATAGATGTTAATCAAGTACTTAGTGATACTCCCCTTTTATTTTCTAAAAAAGAAGGAGCTAGTGAATTAGATTTTGACTTAAATAGTTATTTACTAATTATCGATACAGGAGTTGTTGGAATTACTAAAGAAACTC
>NZ_CAUQNQ010000086.1:0-5161 GCF_963519265.1 uncultured Gemella sp.
TTTGGAATAATCACTTCATAACCATCTGATGCACTACCTATATTTTCAATATCAGGTTCGCCATCCGCATTATTTTCTGAAGCATGAGCATTATTCGATGGTACAGTTACAGCAACACCTAAAGAAATCATTGTCCCGATAATGCAAGGTCCAAAATACTTACCTATTTTACGAAATGCATACTTTTTATATTTATTGATATTTTCATTAAAATTATTCATTAATTAAGCACTAGGCATTAATTGCCTTTTTCCTTTCATATATTTTTTAAAATAATAAATAATAAAATCACGATAAAAAGCTTTATAAATACTTATACTTTCTATGTGTGATTCAAAATATAATATCTATATATTTTTTCACTTTCCATATATATATATATATATATGGAATTATTATACCTTAATTTTTTCTTGTTTTCAAGCAAACGAACTTGAAATTTCATAATAAAAATATTTTTTCACGAAAGTGGCTCAAAAATCGGGATTTCTTAAGAAATAAGATTTTGTCGAGTCATCCCTGCAAAGTCTAAAAAGCCTTCATAAAGCAAATTTAGATATCAATGAACCCTTACGTCTATGAGTTATAGTATATACTATCATAAAATAAGGGGGATTCGCTGATTTTATTGTAAAATATTTTTCATTTTTTATCATTTTCATCAAAAATCATTCAAAAACCAAGAAAAGAATTTTTATCAATCTTTTCTTGGCTTTTCTTTATGCTTTTGGGTCAGCGCCTTTGTAATATCGTCTAATATAATTGTATTAATCTGTCATTTATGCATCACAGCCTACAATTACATTCTATAATTTATATTAATAAATATCAAATTTCCAAGTAAGTTATCATTAAATATTAGTTAATAACTCTTCGAATGCTTTATCGATATTGTCTTTATTCTTAGCTCCTGCTTGAGCCATATCTGGACGTCCACCACCGCGTCCTTCACATACTGTAGCTAGTACATTAACTAGTTTTCCAGCATTATATTTATCAGTGATAGCTTTATCTACAGCTACTACGAAGTTTACTTTATCTTCATTCACTGAAGCAAAAGCAATTACATAATTTTCTAATTTAGACTTAGCGTTATCAACAAGTTGTTTTAAGTGATTCATGTTTTCTGATTCAACAACACTTGTTAATACGTTAACTCCATTAACTTCTTTAATATTATTTACTAAATTGTTTAATTCAGCATTAGCGATTTTTTGTTGTAAACTTTCTTTTTCTTTAGCTAGTTTCTTAATTTCTGATTGTAATCCAGAAACTTTTTCTACCACATTAGAAGCATTAGCTTTTGTTAATCTTTCAACAGAACGAAGTGTTTCTTCTTGTTCTCTTAGATATTCGTATGCAGCTTTTCCTGTTAGGGCTTCAATTCTACGAACCCCTGCAGCTACACCTGATTCAGAAACAATTTTGAAGATTCCTACTTCAGCACTGTTAGCGTTGTGAGTACCACCACATAATTCAATAGAATAATCTCCGATAGAAACTACACGAACTACATCTCCGTATTTCTCACCGAATAGTGCTTGTGCTCCAAGTTTTCTTGCTTCTGCGATTGGCATCTCTTCTGTTTTGATTTCTAGTGCATTCCAAATTTGTTTATTTACTTCTTGCTCAACTTTTTCAATTTCTTCTTTTGTAAGTGGAGCGAAGTGAGTAATATCAAATCTTAATTTTTCATCAGTTACTAATGACCCTGCTTGTTTAATATGAGAACCAACTTCATGACGAAGCGCTTCGTTTAATAAGTGAGTTGCAGTATGGTTTTTCTCAATATTTAATCTATAAGCTCTATTAACTTCTAGTTTGTATTCTTTACCAACTACTAATTCCCCTTCTAGTACTTTTACTAAGTGAATGTGACGTTTATCTGGAAGTTTCTTAACATCTATTACTTCTGCTTTGAAGCCTTCTGCTAATATTAAACCTCTATCAGCTATTTGACCACCACTTTCAGCATAGAATGGAGTTTTATCGAATACTACTTTTACGTTTTCTTCACCTTTATAGTTTTCTAATAAGTTATCTTCTTTATCAACTATAGCTAATAGTTTACCTTCATCTGTAAGTTTAGTATATCCAGTAAACTCACTGTTTCCTACTATTCTGTTGTATAGGTCAGATTGTACTTGCATTGAAGAATCTTCTTGACGAGATGAACGTGCACGTTCTTTTTGTTTTTCCATCTCTTCATTAAACCCATCAATATCAACTGTTAATCCTAATTCTTCTGCATATTCTTCAGTTAATTCAATTGGGAATCCAAAAGTATCATAAAGTTTGAATGCATCTTTACCAGAAATTACTTTCGTTGTATCTTTAACTTCTTTAGCAATATTATTTAAGATTGCTTCACCTTCATTTAGTGTTTCGTGGAATCTGTCTTCCTCTTTAAGAATTACATCTTTAACAAAGTTTGCACTTTCTTTAACATTAGGATAGTAATCTTCCATAATTTCAGCAACTACATCAGTTAATTTATACATGAATGAGTTGTTTAAACCTAAAACTTTTGCATATCTTACTGCACGACGTAATAATCTTCTTAAGATATATCCACGTCCTTCATTTGACGGTAAGGCACCGTCAGCTATAGCAAATGCTACTGTTCTAATGTGGTCAGCGATAACTTTGAAAGCTACATCTTGTTCAGCATTTACACCATATTTAGCTCCTGAAAGTTTTTCGATTTCTCTAATAATTGGAATGAATAAGTCAGTATCAAAGTTTGTTGGCACATCTTGCAATACAGAAACGATTCTTTCTAATCCCATCCCTGTATCTATGTTTTTCGCAGGAAGTTCTGTATATGTACCGTCAGCATTGTGGTTATATTGACTAAATACTACGTTCCATACTTCAAGATATCTATCGTTTTCTCCACCTGGATACATCTCTTCTTTTGGTGACCATGTGTCTGCGTCTTCTCCGCGGTCATAGAAAATCTCTGTGTTTGGTCCTGATGGTCCTTCACCGATATCCCAGAAGTTACCTTCAATACGAATAATTCTTTCTTCTGGTAGACCAATTACATTTTTCCATAAATCATATGCTTCAGTATCTTCTGGGTGAATAGTTACCGATAGCTTCTCTTTTTCAAGCCCTAACCATTTTTCTGAAGTTAAAAACTCCCAAGCCCATGGTACTGCTTCATTTTTAAAATAGTCTCCAATTGAAAAGTTACCTAACATCTCGAAGAATGTGTGGTGACGTGCAGTTTTACCTACATTTTCAATATCATTTGTTCTAATTGATTTTTGAGAGTTCGTAATTCTTGGATTTTCAGGTATTTCTCTTCCATCAAAATATTTTTTAAGAGTTGCTACTCCTGAGTTAATCCAAAGTAAAGTAGGATCATCTACCGGTACTAAAGAAGCACTAGGTTCAATTTTGTGCCCTTTTTCTACGAAGAAATCTAAGTACATTCTTCTAATTTGTGTTGATGTTAGTTGTTTCATTAATTATTTCTCCTTTCAAGCTAACAAATAAATAAAAAATCCCTTGTGTAAAATTAATTACACAAGGGACGACTATAATCGTGTTACCACCCTAATTTAAGTACATTGTACTCCTCATTAGTTTTTATAACGGCTTAAATGCCGATGAAGCACTACATAGGTAGCATAAAAGTTCTATTATGAATCCTTTTCACCGCTAGATTCTCTCTGTTAAATAATATACTTAACTTTTAATTCCTAAACTTCATTGTATATGTATGTTATTATAAACAGTAAAGTTACATTTGTCAATAGATATTACTTAGAATTTCTCATTTCAAACACAAGTTTTATCACATACTTTATTTAAAACTTTTTAGTATAGCTAATTATTTATAATCTTCCTTATTTAACCACCTATATATTTTCATTACATTCGGTTGTAATGGTGTAAGTCTAACATCTCTTTTCAGTAGAGACAAAACTTTTCTAGCTTTTTTATCCAGTTCTTTTACTACATGTTCACTAGTAACTTTTAAATGATTTCCACCAATAGTATATTCTCTTTCCACAAATTCTTCTGTTATTGGAAACATGTCTTGAATGAGAAAAACACTTTCTTTATTATTATCCAATTTTGCGATATGTAAAATATCACATTTAGTTCCCTTTTTCTCTTTGTTTTTTATTATTTTTTTATACTTCTCTAACTTACTAGACACAGGTATAATCCAATATATACCTGTCTTTAAATCTTCAAAACAATAATAATGCGGTCTATTCCCTTGTTTATTCCCTTTTAAAAAAGGATCATTCACAATATCAAAAAAATTTTCTTTTATAATATAAAATCCTGTTTTTTCCATTTTTTATCCCCAAAAAAAGTCCTCGCGATTAAGCAGAGGACTTTACTTTCAACCCAACCACTTTTATTCCGCATGTTGGTCAGCGGTAAACTTTCAACCCGACCATTTATATCCCACATATCGGTCAGTGGACTTCTACTATTTTTATAATACCTTATTTTATTTTCATTGTCAATAAATAACGATTACTAATTATCTATCTTAAATGCAGTTATCCTTGAAAATAATAAAAAATGTATCCACAAATAAGGATTATCAAATAACAATTTATTTTTAAAAAAACTTTATTCAATAATTATAGTTAAGTTAAGAGAATGTTTAAAGTTACTTAGAATTTCTCATTTCAAACATGGCTTTCTTTTGCCAAAGCTTCATATTTTGTTTTAGCGTATCAAAACCATATTGAAAATTCAAAGTATCTAAACTATTAATTTCTTTTTTATCAGTATCTTTTTTTTGTTTAAAGTTTAATGTTGCATTAATTTTATTATCTTTTATTGATAATACTTTTACTTCTAAAATTTCATCTTGTTTAATATAACTACTTATATCAAATATAAAACAATTAGTAATTTCAGAAATATGAATTAACCCTACCATTTTATCTCGTGTTTCTATAAAGGCACCGTATGGTTTTACTGCTGTTACTTTAACCTTTATAATGTCGCCGGGACGAATTTCTCTATAGCTCATTTTTAATTTTCTCTACAACTGCTTCAACTGTAAATCCGTATTCTTCGATTACTTTATTCGCAGGTGCAGATGCTCCAAATTTATCAATTCCGATAGCTAATCCATCTAAACCAACATATTTGTACCAAAGAGCACTGTTACCCATTTCTA
>NZ_CAUQNQ010000087.1:0-5153 GCF_963519265.1 uncultured Gemella sp.
GTTCTTCTGCTTTCGGTGTTGTTCCTGCTGCTGGCTCTTCTGCTTTTGGCGTTGTTTCTGCTGCTGGTTCTTCTGCTTTTGGCAATTCTGGTTGAATTTCTGGAGAAACAATTGCACCTCCTAGATTTTCTTTATATTCAGGTATCTCTAATACTTCTGGTTTTACTATAGCTCCATCTTTTACTTTATTTCCCGTAATAGATTTTTTTCCTTCAACTGTGTTTGAATTTTTTTCTACCAAATCATATACTTTATATACAACTTTTGCTTCTATTACATTACCATTTAATTCCGTATTATATGCCACTGTTTTCTCTACTAATTCTCTTACTACACTTGTATTAGGCAATAATTTTTCTGTTTTACTTTCTTTAGAAATAGTTGCATCTTTTTTATTGACGCTAACATTAGGTTGTACAACTTTTGAAATTTGACCTTTTTTCAAATTTCCTAAATTATATGTGAATTTTTGTCCATTAATTGTCGCATAAATGACAGTATCATACGTGTCTTTTCCTGCCGTTATCTCAAACACTATTTCTCCATTAACTTCTTTTGCTTGAACAGTAATATCTTGAGTTTCTTTATTATTACTAGTAGCTGAAATATTTTCTACATTATTTTCTGCGAACGCTCCTAATGGATTTGCTAATGCGAATAAAAGAACACCCGCAGTTGCTACTTTTGATATTTTTTTCATTTGAAATTCCTCCTAGGTCATTGGTTGTTTTTTATAAAAATGAAAGTCATTCTTCACTCCATTATTCTCCTATTCTTATAATTTGTCAAGCATATAACTTCTGAAATTTTTCCTATATGTTATTTACAAATTTTCATATATTAATTAAGGGAAGTCAAAAATCATAAATTAAAAAAGATTTATGTGAAAATTAATAACAGCAATATTTTATTGATTTATAAATTCACTTTATAAAGGGGCTAAATCAAAAGTTCTAAAATTCAACAAAGTTCATGTGAGAATTCATAGATGCAGTGGTTTATTGATATCTAAATTCGCTTTAGGAAAACTTTTTAGATATCTAATAAACTGTGTAGGGCTGACTCGATAAAATCGATTTCTTAAAAATCGCGATTTTTGAGTCACTCCTCGTAAGGGAACTCGGTAAAATCTTTTTTCTCCAAGACACGATTTTTTTAATCACTCCCATATAACTTCCTTCTTTATATTTCTTGTTGTTATTTCATATTCTATCATTTTATCATCTAAAATCAATAATCTTGACAAATCCCTTAGTTAGTGTTTTAATATACCCTATAAGGGTATACAAGGAGGTATATAAATGTTTTTTCTACTCACAAAAGTAGATAGTATTTCAACTATCGAATTAGAAAATAAACTTAAAACAAATATTCAATTAATTGATGTAAGAACGCCAGGAGAATTTAGAAGGGGGCATATAAAAAACGCAAAAAATATCCCACTTAGTGAAATAAATCAGTTTTCTCCACTAACAGATAAAAAAGTTTATGTTATCTGTCAATCTGGAGCTCGAAGCAAACTAGCTGCAAAGAAACTTAAAAAAAGAGGTTTCGATGTTGTCAATGTTCAAGGTGGAATGCACGCATGGCGTGGAAAAATAGTTTAATAATAAATAAAATAATTTTATATCCCATATTTATACTTAAACACATCTAATTTTCAGATTAAAATTTCTTTAAAATTTTACTAATATCGAAAGGACATACTTATGAAAAATAATATTTCAATGCAAGATTTTCATATAAAATATATTAATGAAAAACTAACTATTCTTGATGTAAGAGAAATTCATGAATATGTAGCTGGTCACATACCTACTGCTCAAAATTTCCCTTTAAGTACTTTAGGAGCAGATTTTTCTAAATTAGACAAAGATCAGAAATACTACGTGATTTGTCAAGCTGGTGGTCGCTCTGCTAAAGCGCACGCTTTCTTGCACGATCAAGGATTTGATGTTACAAATGTTGAAGGTGGTATGAACAATTGGCCTGGAGAAATAAAAAATTAAATAATATAAACTAGTAAATTTTGATTAACATAAAAAATTTACTAATTTTTATTAACACTCCCTTTTATTCGCACCCCTGCTCCTGCTACTATCACTTATTTCATTGTTAAAACTAAAAGTCTTGATCCTTTTTTCGGAACAAGACTTTCTTTTATTTTTATTTCTTTTTTACTAGATACCTTATGGCTTTTTCCATTTTTTCTTTCTGCTCATCAGGATTTTTTATAGGATTATTAATACATTCCATAAGATTTTCAGTAATTAATAGTTCCATTACTCGATCAACACTAGAACGAACTGCACTTAATTGAGTAATAATATCCATACAATCACGATCTTCTTCTATCATTTTTTGTATTCCCCTAAGTTGTCCTTCAGAACGTTTTAAACGCGTTATGTACTTCGACTTCGACATATATTTTTCCTCAATAGATTTTTTTTCATTATACCTTGAATAATTTATTTTGTCAAAATTTTCAAAGTAAATGTGCTCCCTTTCCCATATTCACTCTCTACTATAATATCTCCATTGAGCTGCATAGCTAGTTGCTTTGCTATAGCTAATCCTAATCCATAGCCTCCCGTTTTCATATTTCTTGATGCTTCAACACGATATAATCTTTTAAAAATATTATCAAGCTCTTCTTTTTTTATACCACAACCTTCATCTATTATAGAAATAGATAGAATATCATCCTTAATTTCAGCAACTATTTCTATTTTTGTTCCACTTGGTGAATATTTAAAAGCATTACCTAGTAAATTAACTATAATTCTTTGCAATTTATTATAATTACTTACTATTTTTGCATTTTCTGGTATAACTTTAATAAAAATATCTCTTTGTTCTTTTTCTGCTCTTAACTTAAATTCAGACATACAATCAATTAATAATTTATCTAAGAATATTATTTCTTTTTTATCTGCAGAATCAGTTTCTTTCACACTTAGCGTCAAGTAATTTAATTCTTCAACTAATTTATTTAATCTTGTTGTTTGACGACAAATTGTTTCTAAATAGTACTTGTATTCATCTTTTTTTATTATACCATCTAACATTCCTTCGGCTGTTGATTGAATAGAAGTTATAGGAGTTTTTATATCATGAGAAAGTTGAGCAATCATAAGAGATTTTTCTTTTTCACTTTGTTCCAGTGATTCAAAACTTTCTTTTAAGTGCTCCGACATATCATCAAATGCTATAGACAAATCTCTAAATTCGATAGGACGTATCACTTCATCGCTGATATCAAATCTCTTCTCGCTTATGTTTACTGTTTTTTTCTTTAGCACATCTAATGATTTAAACACACCTTTTAGTAATGCTAGACTTATAGTTGCGCCGATTAACCCCGCAATCACAGTAATTGCAACAATAAAATAGGTATCTTGCTTTTCTATTAACATTTGATTTGAAGCCCAAAATACAGCAACTATAGTTATTAAAAATGACAAAATATATCCAATAATAATATAATCTCTTAATTTCATTCTATATTTCCTTTCCATTTTTAAACTTGTTTTTCCATTTTATATCCTAGTCCCCACACTGTCTTTATATTTGGTGTTTTCTCTGTAGAGTATTTCATTAATATTCTCCTTAAAGAATGAACATGCACATTCAATGTATTCGCATCTTCAACATACTCATCTTGCCATATTTTTTCATACAATTCTGTTTTAGAAAAAACACGTTCTGGATTATTAGCTAATAACCACAATAATTCAAAAGATTTCACCGTTAGGTCTAGTTGTTTCCCATTGACCTTTGCTATTCTACTATTATAATTTATCTCTAAATCACCAAACATCGAAATACTATCTGTGCTATTTTTTTCAACTCGACGCAATATATTCCTAACTCTTAATACTAGCTCTCTAGGACTGAACGGCTTAACTATATAATCATCAGCCCCCAGGCTCAAAGCATAAATTTTATCTGGCTCAGTTGTTTTGGCAGTTATAAATAAAAAGGGTTGCTCTGCATCTAAATATTGTACTTCACTAATCAAATCATAACCATCCATATTTGGCATCATAATATCGGTAATAATTAGAGAATACTTATTTCTTTTATATTTTTCTAATGCTTCTTTTCCATCATTAGCAATATCTACATCATAACCACCTTGCTCAAGATATCTTTTATTTATCTCCGTTATTTCTATCTCGTCATCTACTAATAAAATTTTATTCATCATATCTTTACTCCTCCTAACAAAATAGCACTATACATTAAAAGTATAGCACTATTTCGTTAAATTCTGCAAGGTTCTATCTCTCACTATTTTCAAAATATCAATATAATTGAGATTTTCCCACATAATTCTAGATATTCAAAAAATTTTATAAAAGAGACTACTATCAAATCACACTAATTTTAATCGTTTAATACATTGGGCTGCCCCAAAAGTCCTAAAATTTAACAAAGTTCATATTAGAACTCGTAGACGCAGTGGTTTATTGATATCTAAATTCGCTTTATAAAAGCTTTTTAGATATCTAATAAACTGTGCGGGGGTGACTCGACAAAATCGATTTCTCTGAAATCACGATTTTTGAGTCACTCCCATTCTATTTAGTCGATTTCATTTTTTCTTCTAATTCCTAAATAACCTAGTAAGCTAGAGATTATTAGAGCTACTATTCCAATAGTTGAAGAATTTGTTGTTTTTGTTGCACTCATTGTTCCTTCTGGAGCTGCACTTGTTTTTGGTAACATTCCTTTTTTCATCATGTCATTGTTCATATGAGCATTCATATTTTTCTCTTTCATATCTTTGTGCATATGTGCTTTCATATTCATAACATCTGATTTTTGCATATCCATAGGTTTTTCACTCATATTTGAATCCATTAAACCATGTTTTTTATGATCTGTCATCATATTTTCACCTGGTTTTTTCTCCATTTTCATAGCTTCTTTATGAAGATTTACAGTAACCTCTTTAAGTGCTACTACGTTTGTTAAATCTGCTTTTCCGTCTTTTTCACCGTATACTTTAATTGTTGCTTTGTAGCTTTGTGTTCCATTTGCTTTTAATAAATCTAATAATTCTTTATCTGATTTTCCTTTTGTTCCTGCTAAATCTACTTCATAGAAGTATAATCCTTTTCCTAATTTTTCTAATGGTAATAAGGCTG
>NZ_CAUQNQ010000088.1:0-5149 GCF_963519265.1 uncultured Gemella sp.
AAGAGAAGAAAGACGAGCTTCTTGAAAAAATGTTAGAACGTGGTTTCAAACTTGTTGAAGAAACTTCTGATAACGGATGGTACTCATTCGTAGTAACTAAATAATATACTTAAGTTTTTGATTTTCTATAGTATTTTATTAGGGGATGCCTCAGGAATTATGATTTCAGAGAAATCGATTTATGGAGTCATCCCTAAAAGTTCATGGGAGTGACTCAAAAATCGTGATTTCATAGAAATCGATTTTTCAGAGTCATCCCCGCACAGTTTATTAGATATCTAAAAAGCTTTTATAAAGCAAATTTAGATATCAATAAACCACTGCATCTATGAGTTCTCATATAAACCTTGTTAAAATTTAGGTCTTTTGGGGCAGCCCCTTCCTTTGAGCTCTCATAATAAATTTTTTAAATTTAATTTTTTTGTGAGCAGCCTCATATTTCTTTAAACTGCCTTTTTATATCACAAAATAACCTTCAAAAGTCACTTTACTTTTGAAGGTTATTTTCATTAATTTTTTACTATAATTTTTATATTATGTTAGTGATGATACGATAAAAATTTTTATAATAATTTTTATAATAGTTTTTCTAATTTACTTTCTGATTCAACTGTAAATACTGATACAGGTCTTCCTGAAGTATAGTATTCTGCATCTTCATTTAGGACATTTATATTGACTAAGTGATTTAAGTATTTTCTAATTGTAATTCTAGAAATATCTAATATATCAGCTATTTGTTGTGTTGTAAATCCTGTATTTTGTTGTTGAATAGCCTCTATAACCTTTTTCAATGTTATTCTTGATAGACCTTTAGGTAAACTATCTTCCTCTTCGTCTACTCTACCAGAGTTTAAGTAATCATCGATTAAATCTTGATTAATTTTTTCTTTTGATAGTAGATTGACATAATCTTGAACTTTATCAATGGCTTGTGAAAATCTTTCATAGGTAAAAGGTTTTACTAAATAATCCACCACTCCGTTAGATAATGCAGCTTCTACTGTTTGTATATCATTTGCTGCTGTTATCATAATGATTGGATACCCCTTTAATTCTGGTAAGAATTCAACACCTTGACCGTCAGTTAGATAATTATCTAAAACTATTAAATCAACTTTATTTTTTTTTAGATAATCTTTTGCAGCCTCTAATGATGTAACATGGTTAAGGTCATCAGTTAATTCTTTTCTTTTAAAATATTCTTTATGTATCATCGCTACCATTGGATCGTCTTCTATTATTAGTACTCTCAATTATTGTTCCTCCTCAATTGGTATCTCTATTATAAATTGGGTTTTGCCAACTTCACTTTCCACGTCTATTAAACCGTTATATTTTTTCACTATTGTATCAACGGCATTTAGTCCGTAACCTCTATTCTCTCCTTTTGTTGAATATCCTCGTTCAAATACACTTTCCAGTATGTCCTTATTAATTCCACAACCATTATCATATACTTTACATAAGAGTATATTTTCTTCTGTATTCAAATATAAGTAAACAACAATTTTCCCATCTTTTTTGTTTCCTATAGATTCCATCGAATTATCTATAAGCACTCCAAGAATGATCAAAAGTTCATTAAAGATTTTATCTAAACCTTCTTTATTGAGAATCTTCGAATCTGGATCTATTAATAACGATATATTTTTTTGTTTAGCTTCTCTGACTTTAGCAAGTAAGAACCCTGCTATTGCCGGCACCTTAATATTCTCAGAAATATATCCTATTTTTTCATGATAGTCGTCTTTCAAGTATGTGATAAATTTCTCAACTTCATCATATGACTTCATTTCTATTAATCCATGTAAAACATGAAGTTTATTCATGAAATGATGACTTTGTTCACGTAGACTATCATTATACTTCTCAGTACCACTTAATTCTGTGATTAATTTTTTCATTTCACTTTGGTCACGTAGCGTAACTACAGCACCGTATAATTTATCATCTTGATATATTGCATTTCTATTAACCAATACTTCAATATGATTTAATACGATTAATTCATCTCTACTTTGAAGATTTTCTTCTATTATGCTCTTAAAGAAAATTTCATACATTTCATCAGGAATTTGTTCACCTTTTTTTATCTTAGTATATCCTGCTTTGTCCAAAATTTGATTTGCACTATTATTTTTTACAATAATTTTCTTATCTATATTTATTCCTACTATACCTTCTGAGACATGATCAGAGATTAAGTTTTTTTCAATATAATTATATGCAATTTCCTCTGGTTCATAGTTTAATAAGATACGCTTAAGTTGGCGATTATACATTACTGCTATCGTTGCCGCAAATGTCATTCCTATTAACAAAGCAAAAAGTATCTTTTCTTGTGAGTGCAATATCTGTTTTTTTACAGTTTCTTTAGTATATCCTACACACACTACTCCTATATTTTCACCATTTTCATCTTTAATCGCTGTAAAAAATCTAAGCCCTTCTCCTAATTGCCCAGTTTGTCTACTATAATGATCTCCCGATGTAAATGTAGAACTTACATCTTCTATATTAGAAAACTTTTCACCGATGAATTCATCTTTCGGATGAGTATATCTTGTAAAAGTATCATCCATGATAACAACAAAGTCTGTACCTGTTTCATCCATAACTTTATTAGCGAAGTCTTGTATTTCATTTGTTCTTCTATGATGTTTTATATCATCTTTAATTCCTTTATTATTAGCTATAAGCTTAGCAGTCGAATATATTTTTTGGCGGATAACTTCATCCTCCCGTTTTTTTATATATTCTGTTACAAAAAAGGAAGTAACTAATAAAGAAATGACAACTAGACTTGTCATTATTAACATTAACCTTGTTAATGTTCGTTGTTTTTTCTTCAAAATTTTATCACTCCTCAATAAAAAAACTTTCTCTTAACATTGTTATTATAAAGCAAAACCATTTGCATTTCAAGTGATGTCCACCTTTGTAAACTTCATATTAACTTTAAAATATCAATATTATACAAATATATTTCTGAAATGTAAATTTACATTTAACATTTACATAGTTATCCTTTGATTTTAAGAAAATCGGATTTGCATCTATCATCTTGAATTTATATTTTTTCTATAAAGTAGTATTTTATTCTCAAATAAAAAAATTTTAATTTAATTTATATTATTTTTACTTGAATATTTGTGTAGACTATGCTAGTATTTTAGTAATGCAATTATGCAGTTATTAGTATATTTTATAATTTAGGAGGTTCTCAATGGAGAGGGATGCAAAAAAAATATTTTGGTACACCCTAGCCTTCATGGCATTTTCTACGGTTTGGGCGTTTGGAAATGTTGTTAATGGATACTCTGAGTTCGGTGGATTAAAATCTATAGTTTCTTGGATTTTGATTTTCGTAATTTACTTTATTCCGTATTCATTAATCGTTGGTGAGCTAGGATCTACTTTTAAAGATGCCGGTGGTGGTGTAAGTTCTTGGATTAGTTCTACACACGGAAAACTACTTGCTTATTATACTGGATGGACAATGTGGGTAGTTCACATGCCTTATATTTCTCAAAAACCATCACGTATTATCGCTGCATTTAGTTGGACTGTATTTCGTGATAACCGTATTAGTAAAATGGATATCACATACTTACAAATCGCTTCTTTAGTTATCTTCTTAGTTGCTTTGTTCTTAGCAACTCGTGGAGTAAACTTAATTAAGAAAATGGCGATGTTAGCCGGATCTTCAATGTTTATTATGTCATTATTATTTGTAGTTATGGCTATTACTGCACCATCTATTACCGGTGCTAAAACTTTCGACATCGATTGGTCATTAGATACTTTCATGCCGACATTTGATGTTAAGTATATTACATCAATCGCGATTTTAGTATTTGCGGTTGGAGGTTGTGAGAAGATTTCACCTTATGTTAATAAGATGAAAAATCCTTCTAAAGACTTTCCTCGTGGAATGATTGCTCTAGTAGTTATGGTTTGTACAACTGCGATTCTTGGGACTTTTGCTCTAGCATTAATGTTCGATACAAATAATATTCCTAAAGACTTACTTACAAACGGAACTTACTATGCTTTCCAAACTTTAGGTAACTACTACGGTGTTGGTAACTTATTCTTAGTTATCTATGCAATCGTTGATTTAATCGGACAAGTTTCTGTTGTTATTATTTCTATCGACGCACCACTTCGTATGTTATTAAGTAGTGCTGATGAAAGATACATTCCTAAGAAATTATTAGTTAAGAACGAAAACGATGTATACGTTAACGGCTTAAAACTTGTTGGAGTTATCGTTTCTATCTTACTAATTATCCCAATGTTTGGAATTAAAGAAGTTAATGATTTATTCAGATGGTTAGTTAAACTTAACGCTGTTACCATGCCATTACGTTACCTATGGGTATTCGCTGCATATATCTTCTTGAAAAAATCAGCTGAAAAATTCCAATCTGAATACAAATTTGTTAAGAATAAATATGTAGGTATGGGACTTGGAGCTTGGTGTTTCTTCTTGACAGCGTTTGCTTGTATTTCTGGTATGTACACTCCAGAAAGTACTTTCCAAACAATTATGAACATCGCAACACCAATCGTTCTACTTTCATTAGGATTAATTATGCCTTACTTGGCTAAAAAACATAACAACAAATAATTATTAAACTATTTTCACAAGAAAATTACCTACTGAGTTTTTTATCAATACTCAGTAGGTTTCTTTTTTTACTTTTATAAAAAATCAAAGAAGAGAAACTATCAATAGAGTTTCTCTTCTTACTTTATTATTCTAAACCTTCTACAAAGCTATAAGCACTTTGTGCTGCTATAGCTCCATCAGATGCTGCTGTGATTACTTGACGGATTTCTTTTTCACGTACGTCTCCAGCTGCAAAAATACCAGGTACTAATGTTTCTAATTTTTCATTAGTTGGAATGTAGCCAGCTTCATTAGTAATTCCTAAATCTCGGAAATCTTGAGTTTGTGGTAACATACCAACATAGATGAATACTCCATCAGCTTTAATAGAGCTTTCTTCACCAGTTTTAACATTTCTGATTTCGATTGAAGAAACTTTTCTTTCACCTTTAATTTCGTAAGCAACACTGTCCCAAACGAATTCGATATTTTCTTTAGCAAATGCTCTGTCTTGAAGAATTTTTTGTGCAC
>NZ_CAUQNQ010000089.1:0-5093 GCF_963519265.1 uncultured Gemella sp.
TCTCTATCTTACCGACTTTCAAGCCACATATTGCCTCAATATGAGCTCTAAATTGACTCTTCGTTGCACTTTGCATCGTTATATGCCCTGAATTATGAACTCGTGGTGCTATTTCATTAAAAATGACCTTACCTTCACTTATAAAGAACTCAACAGTAAGTACTCCGTAATAATCAAAATTACTAAGAATTCGTTTCGTATACTCGATCGCAAGTGCTTCTTGTTCTTTAGTTGCTGTAGTAGGAACTTTTGAGCGATACAAGATATTATTTCTATGTTCATTTTCTACTACCGCAACGATATTTACCTCGTCCTTATCTTTAACCGCTACTACCGAGATTTCTTTATCAAGTTTAACGAACTCTTCAAGTAACGTATAAGGTTCTACTTCTTCACTAGAGCTTATTTTTTTCTGACCTTTTCCATCATAACCAAAACGTACAGTTTTCATTAAATATGGTTTTGTTATTTCTACATTTGTATCTTCTTCAACATATGTGTAATCCACCGTTGGAATGTCAAGTTTTCTAGCAAATTCTTTTTCATAATATCTATGTTGAGTAGTTCTTAACACTTCTGCACTTTGGACAATATTATACTTTGTCTCTAGTTTTTCTAAAGAAGCGGCATCGATATTCTCAAATTCAAAAGTGATGACATCACTAACTGAACATAACTTTTCAACACTTGCGAAATCATTGAACTCAGCTTTAATGAAGACATCACTAAAAATTTTGGCACAACAGCTATCACTAGGATCTAGAACAGCAATCTTATACCCCATCTCCTTAGCACTCATAGCAAGCATTCTTCCTAGTTGACCACCACCGATTATTCCAATAGTTTTTCCTGGTAAAATTGTCTTAATCATAGTTTCATCTCTTCCAATACTATTCTTTCTTGTTCTTTCTTGAATTGTTCGTATTTATTAGCATACTTTTCATTAGTGATTCCTAGTATTGATAAGGCACTAATAGCCGCATTTTTTGCACCTGCTACACCGATTGCCATAGTTAAGACCGGAACACCTGCAGGCATCTGAACTATAGAATATAATGAATCAACTCCACTAAGAACACTCGATTTAATCGGAACTCCAATGACTGGTAATGTCGTCATAGAAGCAACCATACCCGGAAGATGTGCCGCTCCTCCTGCCGCAGCTATAATTAAAGAATAGCCATTACTTCTTGCATTCTTTGAAAATTCAACTAATAAATCTGGTGTCCTATGCGCACTTACTACTTTTTTATCAAAAGGAATTTCGAATTCTTCTAACAACTTACAAGTTTCTTCCATCGTTGTATAATCCGATTTCGAACCCATAATCACCGCAACTTTCATACTTTAAGCTCCTTTTTTTGTTTAAATGTACGTTTTTCAGTCGTATATTCGCGTAAAATATTTTCATCGTACGTCTACAAATAGAATTATACTACTTGTTTAAATATTTATCAAGTAGTATCTAAAGAAAAATCGGATATTTTTTATTTTTAATCTGAATTACTAAATATTTCATGAACTTTTTTCGTTTAATTCTTATTCCAAATACTTATTTACACAATAAAATACAGACGTTTAATTTTTAAGTGCTCTAGATCCTTGATACACTTGACTTTTACAAAATACTCTCCGAAAGCTCTCCAAAGTTAGATAAAAAAAACTATTTTTTGGTATAAATCATTTTAGAAACTGAAAAGCAAAATAAGAATATTTTAAGATGAAAAAAATTAAAATTAATAATCTTCTAAAAAATATTTACATATGTTAAAACATATGTTAAAATATATATTGTTAGGAGGTAAACTCATGAGTTCGAAAGAATTAATAAAACAGCTTAATAAATTAGGTTGGCAAGAAGTCCGAATAAAAGGAAGTCACCACCAATTTAAGCACCCTAACAAAGATTATCTTATAACCGTACCACACCCAAAGAGAGATTTACCAAAAGGTACGGCACAAAAGATATTAAAACAAGCGGGCTTGAAATAAAGCCCCTTGATTTTAGGAGGTTAACCACATGAAATATATGTATTACGCAGTATTTACACAAGAAAAAGATTATATAGATATAACATTCCCAGATTTAAAAGGTTGTATTACTTTTGGTGATAATTTAGAAGAAGCTTTATACATGAGTAAAGACGCTCTAGAGGGTTATTTATTAGTATTAGAAGATGAAAAAATGAGTATACCAAAACCAAGTACATATCAAGAGTTACAAGCTAAATTAGACAACAATCAACAATTACAATTAATTAATGTTGATACTGATTTTATTAGACGTAGAGAAGAAAACAAAGCAGTAAATAAAATGGTTACTTTACCTAAATGGTTAGTAGACTTAGGGAAAGAGAAAAAAATAAACTTTTCACAAGTATTACAGCAAGCGTTAAAAAACGAATTAGGAGTATAACAAAGTTAAATAGACAGTGGAATAAATCCACTGTTTTTATTTTTAATTTAATATAAGTAATTAATAAAGGTAGTGACTCAAAAATTATAATTTCTAAGAAACAAGATTTTGTTGAGTCACCCCCCCGCACAGTTTATTAGATATCTAAAAAGCTTTTATAAAGCGAATTTAGATATCAATAAACCTCGTTCATGAGTTCTCATATACACTATTTTAAAATTATTATATCTTTTTAATAAAATTCTCGATAGCATATGCTACTCCATCTTCATTATTTGATTTTGTAACATAATCTGCATACTTTTTCACATCATCAGTAGCATTTCCCATAACAACTGAATATCCTACAGTCTCGAACATTGGTATATCATTTTGTCCATCACCGAATGCTGCTAATTCATTTTTAGTTAGCTTTTCAAAATCACTAATAAATTCTATCCCCTTAGACTTTTTAGCGTTCATATGCGTAATTTCTAAGTATCCATTAAGTGATTGTTGAAATGTTAATTCTTCATTTGAATATTGTTTTTGCACATAATCTACTATCTCTTCAAAAATTTCTTTATTATATTCAATAAAAGAGACTTTATAAATGTCTTTTTCTTCTTTGAAAAACTCTTTAAAATCTACAATACTATAAGCAACTTTTACAATATTATATTCTCCTATTATCGCATCAGTTTCTAAATCAATATTCCAATTTAGCTCATCATACAAACTAATTCCAGTACTAGGAAATTTATCTCTTATGTCTAATACCAAATTTTTTGCTACTATAAAATCTAACGGCTGTCTATATAAAATTATATTCTCATTATTTTTCTTTTCGAAAATTAATGCGCCATTAAATGAAACATGAATACCGTCTATCCCTAGTGTATTGATTATATTCTCCATTTTTTGAGGCGAACGCGCTGATACTAAAGTAAAAGGTAATCCACTTTTCTTTATAGCTTTAATATTCACTTCACATATTTCTCCCTTACTATTAAGAACTGTTCCATCCATATCAGAAAATAAATGTTTTATCATAAATTACCTCCGTAATCTTCTATAATTAAATAATATCATTATTCTTCAGTTAATTACAAGTACCATTAAATATTTTATTAATACAATAGCTCATACTACGTCATTTTAAAACAAATACCAAAAAAACACCCAGAACTATCGTTCTGAGTGTTCATTCAATTAGAATTTAATTTTTTCTTCGATGTATTGTTTTAATTCAGCGATCGGAATACGAGTTTGTTCCATAGTATCTCTATCACGAACAGTTACCATTCCATCATTTTCTGATTCGAAGTCATAAGTGATACAGAATGGAGTACCAACTTCATCTTGTCTTCTATATCTCTTACCAATTGATCCAGTTTCATCGAAGTCAACCATAAAGTCTACAGCTAATTGTTGATATACTTCAACAGCTTTATCACTTAATTTTTTAGAAAGTGGTAAGATAGCAGCTTTGTATGGAGCTAATGCTGGGTGGAATTTTAGAACTGTACGAGTATCATTTTCCCCAACCTCTTCCTCGTTGTACGCATCACATAAGAATGCTAGAAGAACACGGTCAACACCTACAGATGGTTCGATACAATATGGGATGAATTTTTCATTTGTGCTTAGGTCTTGGTAAGTTAAATCTTGACCAGAATGTTCCATATGTTGTTTTAAGTCGTAGTCTGTTCTTGAAGCAATACCCCAAAGCTCTCCCCAACCGAATGGGAATTTGAACTCGATGTCAGTAGTTGCATTAGAATAGTGTGATAATTCTTCTTGATTGTGATCACGTAGACGGATATTTTCTTTAGTCATACCTAAGTCTAGTAAGAATTTTTCACAGTTATTTTTCCAAGTTTTGTGCCAATCTAATTCTGTTCCTGGTTCACAGAAAAATTCTAATTCCATTTGTTCAAATTCACGAGTACGGAAGATGAAGTTCCCTGGTGTAATTTCGTTACGGAATGATTTACCGATTTGTCCAATACCGAATGGTAATTTTTTACGCATACTACGTTGTACGTTTTTAAAGTTTACGAAGATACCTTGCGCAGTTTCTGGACGTAGGTATATTTGGCTTGTAGAGTTTTCTACTACACCTTGGTTCGTTTTGAACATAAGATTAAATTGACGAATGTTAGTGTAGTCATGGCTACCACATTCTGGACATTTAATGTTTTCACGGTCGATAATAGCTTCTAATTCTTCAAATGGAAGACCATCAACTACTACATCTTCATTTTTTTCATTGAAGTAATATTCTTCGATAAGTTTGTCAGCACGAAGACGTGATTTACAAACTTTACAGTCCATCATAGGGTCACTGAAGTTACCTACGTGTCCTGATGCTTCCCAAGTACGTGGATTCATGAAAATAGCTGCATCCAATCCTACGTTATATGGTGATTCTTGAATGAATTTTTTCCACCATGCTTTTTTTACGTTATTTTTTAATTCAATTCCTAATGGACCGTAATCCCAAGTATTAGCTAATCCACCATAAATTTCAGATCCTTGAAATACGAATCCTCTATTTTTTGCAAGAGATAAAATTTTCTCCATTGTTTTTTTCCTCCTAATTATTAAAATATAAAAAGCCCTAGATATGCCGTAGCACATCTAGGGACGAAATAATTTCCGCGGGTCCACCCTGATTAGTAAAAACTCAACTTTA
>NZ_CAUQNQ010000090.1:0-5051 GCF_963519265.1 uncultured Gemella sp.
ATAGAATTAGCTGAATGGGGAATATATTTAGCTGAAACTCGAACAGAATAGGCATTTCTATAGATTAGAAAGAGAATATTTCAATCCCTCTGGTACTCCAAATTTAACTTTAGTAAATTTTTAGAAGTAACAGAAGTGAATCTGTGTTTAACTGCAACTAGTAAGTTGCAGTTTTTTATTGGTATCGTTTCGACATAACCATTTTAAGGTGGAAAATAGTTGCGCTACCATTCCTGTGTACAGTGGATATGAAATACGGTACTTGTTGGAGAACCGAGCCATGTTGAAGCAGTCGTTTTAATGACAAGGGCGTAGACCGAAGCTATTAATTACGAATGCTTTATAAGATAGTTGTCGTAGAGCGGTAGTGACGAGGTAACAGTGAATCGATGAGTGTGTAGTATTAATGTCAAAAGTTAAAACTAGTGAATAAATGAAGTATAGAAAATAAAGGCTTACTCTAAGGCTATCGTTAAAGGATATCGGTAACTTGGAGTAAGTCTTTATTTTAATTTACGAAATCTAAGGAGTATTGTATAATAAAATAAATTAAGTTGATTAAGAGGGAAATATATAATTTAAGTTTTGGAGGTGAGCGTGTGATAGAAATTAGACCTAGTTTTAAAGATATAGAATCATTTGAGGAATTTAACAAGTACTATTGGTATCGAGAAGAACTTTCACAAATATGTAAGTCTCTTGGACTAGAGTATAGATGTACAAAGAAAGAATTGAACTATATTATTGAACAATATTTCAAGGGAAATAGAATAGAAAAGTCTACAAGAAAAGTAAACAAAAAACATGTCGAAGTAATATCTTTAAATACACCATTGCTAGAATGTGGTTTTTCCTTTAACCAAAAATTTAGAGATTATTTTTCAGCTGTAACAGGAGTTAGCCCGTTTAAATTTAATTCTGATATGGCAACGGCTTGGAGAAAAGTAAAAAGTGATAACGATAAAGAATTTACAATTCAAGATATGATAAAAATATATTATGGAGAATCAGATTATGCAAAGTATGATAATTCGACTTGTCAGTGGAATCAATTTCTAAAAGATTTTTGTGCAGATGAACACAGCAATAATTATTCTAACAAGTTAAAAGTTGCGGCTATCCTTTGGAAAGAAGTTAGAGAATCAAAGAATGAAAAGATTTATTCAAAACAACTTCTAAATGAATATGGATTCAAATTAGAGGAGTACCGCAAATAAAAATATATCGGATACTTTTTAACGATAGCTCATATTTGAAAAATTACGAGGAGATTATAAGATGAACGATTATATAAAATTAAATGAAGATAGATGGAATAATGTAAAAAATGCCTATACTGAGCCATTGACACATGAAGAATTAGAAGAAGCTAGAAATAATCCAATTTCTGTTGCATTAACTGTTGGGAAAAAAGTTCCAAAAGAATGGTTTGAAAAAGCAAACGGAAAAAAGATATTAGGTTTAGCTTGTGGTGGTGGTCAGCAAGGCCCAGTTTTTGCTGTAAAAGGTTATGATGTAACCATAATGGATTTTTCTAAATCACAATTGCAAAGAGACGATATGGTTGCTAAAAGAGAAGGATTAAAAATCAACACAGTTCAAGGTGATATGACAAAACCATTTCCATTTGAAAATGAAACTTTTGATATTATTTTTAATCCAGTTTCAAATGTATATATAGAAGATTTAGAAAACATGTATAAAGAAGCCTCTCGAGTATTGAAAAAGGGTGGATTGTTAATGGTCGGATTCATGAATCCTTGGATATACATGTACGATGCTGACATTGTATGGGACAAACCTGATGAGGAATTACATCTAAAATTTTCAATCCCTTTTAATTCAAAAGAGCTTGAAGAGGAAGGCAAGATAACTATAAATCCAGAATATGGATATGAATTTAGCCATACCTTAGAAACTCAGATTCGAGGACAACTTAAAAATGGTCTTGCTATGATAGATTTTTATGAATCGTGTGACAAAAGACATAGATTATCACATTATGGAAACGACTATATAGCTACACTTTGCATTAAACTATAATGGTAAGGAAAAGTAAAAAAAAATTGTGAATTTTATTCATGATAAGAATGTTTACTCTATATTTTTTATGATTTGTAAATTACAAATAACATAGTATAATAGGATAAAGAAAGTTGATTAAGGAAAAAAATGAGATTTATATGAAATTTTTGAGATGAGTGTGCGATAGAAATTAGACCAAATTTTAAAAATATAAAAGTTAAAGTCAAATTATTACGGAAAATAAATTCCAAAAAATTAAATTACGATGAAAAATAAAAAAAAGTTTTTTTCAGAATCTCCGCGAAGCGATTAAACTGTGAAATTTATGTTAAGATTTACTTTATAAGTATCGCCTTTATACCTATCATTTAAGATAGAGAAATTTAGATTTGTGAAAGTGTTGACAGTTTGGATACTGTCCATAAGATTTATGAATATTTGTTTATCATCAAAACTATTCAGATATAGTGCACGTAAAGCCAATCTTTTCGCTAATATAGGCTTACTAAATCCTTTAGGTTGAGATGTAAATATATTAGCTAAAGAATGTGAAATATAACCTTCCATAGAACAACTAGCCTTAGTCTTTAATAATCGTTGTAGAGGAACCTAATTGTCTAAAATATACTTTCTTCTTTCCTCAATGATTTCTCTTCTATCTAGAAATTTTTCAGAAAAAATCTCAAGTCACAGTTTAAATGATATGTGGTTATCAGATTCAATAAATTGTTTAGCTAATTCATATTTATCCATATTAGAGTACGTAGTAATACGCTGTAGAGCCTGCGTTGCATGGAATTTATCAAGTACATAATGAGTTTTAGTAGTATCTAATATATAACGAGTAGCTTTAATCCAATTAGCCCCATCACAAAGAATATAAATATTCTCGACATAATCAAGATCATATGTACGATAGACATACTCATATATCCTATCTCTAAATTTAGAAATGTTCTCCAATTCATCAAGGATAATGAATCTATCAGTATATTCGTTTTTTATACGATAAGAGTAGATTTTAGCAGCTTTGATCATTTGTTTTTTGACGGGATAAGGAGACTTCTTAGGTTTTTGAATAGAAATATAATGTTCATCAAGTTCAATAAAAATGTCTTTAACCTTATGTTGTTTAAGAGGGAAGACGGTATTAATATTGGAACGTTTAATATAGTTAGCGATAATAGCGCGAGAAATATATTTTTCTTTATCTGTAGAGAAATCACTCTTAAAAATATATTGTCCAAGTATTTGACCGATAATAGAATAAGAAGTATGTTTCTCGGCAAGGAAGAGAAGTTTATTAATAACATCATTATCGAAAACAACACTAGGAGAAATATTAAGGAGAGAATCTAAGTAGTAAAAATGATTTTTACCATTTTTATCGACATAAGCACGTCTTTTAAAAGTAACTTCTCCAAATAAAGTGATGATAGTTCGAGAATAAGTACCTTTAGGGTAGTATAAATCCTTTCGTTGAGGAGAGTTGAAGTAATCCTCATCTAATTTTTCAAGAGTAAGGATGACGTTTTTATGATAGAATCCATGACAACTATATTAGGGATTGAGAATAAATCGGACAAAGATATTTTAGAATTTGTATATCTTAGACTTCTGTTTACATGCGTGGTGATGAAAGATAAGATATACTCTGAAAAAATTTTTAGAGTATTTTCAATGTTTTTGATAAAGATTTGTGTTATAATGTTCATATCAATAAATTCCTTTCTGTAAGTGTCGCAATTTATAGTTTAAAGGAATTTATTCTTTTTTTTTACCTTTTCCATAATAATTTTACTATATCGTTAACCACTGAATTTTTAGACAATAAGGAGACTTTTTAGTATAATAAAAGGAATCAATCTAATCAAAGGAGAAAATAATGAAAAATTTATTTATTGATACTAATATTTGGCTTTCGCTATATGATTTTACCAATGATGATTTATCTAAATTTAAAAAATTAAAGTCTCATTTAGGAGAGACAATTAAGTTGGCTATACCTAAACAGATTAAATATGAAATTATTAGAAATAGAGAAAATAAACTAAAAAACTCAATGAAGAAATTTTCTTTGGACCTGCCTAAATTTCCAGTATTTACAAAAGAGTATAAACAATATAAATCTTTTATAAAGCAGATGAATGAACTTCACTCTAACTTTGAAGATTGGAAGAAAGATATTGAAAAAGATATTGCTGAAGAAAATCTACCTGCAGATAAGACGATATTGGAATTTTTTGAAGGTGCTGATTATATTGATTGTGAGGAAGTAATAGACCTAGGATATAAGAGATATAAAATAGGGAATCCCCCAGGAAAAGACAACAAATACGGAGATGCCATAATCTGGGAAGCGCTACTTAAAAATATCCCAAATGGTGAGGACTTATATATAATAAGTGCGGATAGTGATTATCGTTCGATTATTGATGAAAAAAAAATTAATCCTTTTTTAGAAAAAGAGTGGAATGCAAAAAAAAAATCAAGTATAAAATTTTATACTAACTTAGTAGATTTTTTAAAGGAACACGTGAAGGATATCGATTTACAAACTGAACGTGAAAAACTAGAATTAATAGAAAAATTAAAATTAAGTAATAGTTTTAATAGTACACATAAAATAATTGATAAGCTGAATAAGTATAGCAGTTGGTCTAATATCCAGATTGAAGAATTGTGTGAATCTGCGATTAATAACAATCAAGTGAGTTTAATTATAGGTGATAAGGATGTTAATGAATTTTATACAGAAATATTATCCGATTTAGATTCAGATTTAATTCATAATGAAAAAGTTATAGAAGTGAAAAACATGTTGTTAAGAATATAACCCCAATTATATTTTTTTAAAAGAAGTTTTGCAACAATGATATGTTCCCCCCTTTTTTACTAAACAAATCAGTGGAAGGGATATTATTATGCGTTATAGTTATGAATTTAAAATAAAATGTGTCAAGATGTATGTAAGAGGAGAGAGTATAAGATTACTTTGTATAACAACTTGAACTAATATTAAGAGT
>NZ_CAUQNQ010000091.1:0-5012 GCF_963519265.1 uncultured Gemella sp.
AATATAAAAAAGAAGAGATACGATTTAGAATCTCTTCTTTATATTATACTACATATTTATAATATGTGAAGACTAATTTTTAATCTTCGTATTAATGTTTATGTTCTTTTTCGTGATCGTGATCATGATCATCATGTGAGTGACCTTCATGAGAATGACCTTCGTGACCGTGGTCGTGAGAGTGACCTTCAGAAGCTCCTTCTACGTGATAAGCTTTTTCACCAGAACCACCGTTAAGAATTTCTTCTAGTTTATTGTATTGGTCTAACATCCATTCTATATAAGTTTTTCCATCTGGTTGTGTTTCTGTTACATTAAGTACAGGTACTTTATTTTGTTCAGCAAGATGAATTAATCCTTCTATAGTTTTATTAGTAGTTTGAACATTATTAACGATTAATGATATTTGTTTAGATTTGATTTGCTCTTGGATTGTTTTTAAATCTTGTGGCGCAGGGTCGTTACCTTCCTCAGTAGCTTGTGCTAATTTTTTAACTTGGTCAGTTGTTTTAAATCCTAAAGCGTCTACAGCATATTCGAAAACAGGCTCTGTTGTTAATACTGATTTCCCATTTGCTTTTTCTTTTAATGCATTAATTTTATCGGTAATTTTAGAAAGTTCTTTTTTGTAATTATCTCTATTTTTTTCGTATAGTGCCTTATTAGATGAATCTTTTTCTGATAAAACTTTAGTAAGTTCGTCTGCTACTTTGCTCATTACCTCAGGATTGTACCAGATATGTTCATTTTCTCCATCTTTAAGTCCTAGTAGTTTAGCACCATCAATTTTTTTGATGTCTTTACTGTTAGCGGTAAGTTTTTCAAACCATGAATCATAGCCACCACCATTTAAAATAGCGATATTAGCATCAGCGACAGTTTTGGCATCTTGAGCAGTTGGTTCGAAATCATGTGGATCTACAGATGTAGAAGTTATAATAGAAGAAACTTCTGCTTTATCTCCTGCGATACTCTTAGCTACTTCTGCATAAAAGTTTACTGAAGTAACAATCTTCGTTTTATTTCCAGAGTTAGAAGCTCCAGAATTAGTTTTGCTTGAACATCCGACTAAAAGAAGGGCGAATGCAGCAACAACTGAAATTAATTTTAAAAATTTATTCATTTGTAATATTCCTCCGTTATTCGTAATAATTACGTTCTAATAAATTATAATACTACTTTATAAAAAAATCAAGTTCTTAACCGAAATAATTTTGATTAATGTGAAAAAAAAGAAATAATTTCATAATATGTAGATATATAAATAGAAGAATGATTAATAAGAAGTACTTAAAAATTATTTAGTATAAATAGAAGATAATTGTTAGTAGGATTTTTATTAAAATACTTGATTTTTAGTTGGTAATGCTATATAATTAATAAAGTTGAGTGAAATTCAACAAAAATATAACACACGACATTTGAGTAGCTGCTCGGTGCATTTATGTTTGCAGTAAGCTTAGAGAATGTCGGAGGAAAAAACCAAGGAGGAAAATAACTATGGCAGTTATTTCAATGAAACAATTATTAGAAGCTGGTGTACACTTCGGTCACCAAACAAGAAGATGGAACCCTAAAATGGATAAATACATCTTCACAGAAAGAAACGGTATCTACATTATCGACTTACAAAAAACAGTTAAGAAAGTTGATGAAGCATACGAATTCGTAAAATCAGTTGCTGATCAAGGCGGAAAAATGTTATTCGTAGGTACTAAAAAACAAGCACAAGATGCTATTAAAGAAGAAGCTGAAAGAAGTGGTCAATACTACATCAATCACCGTTGGTTAGGTGGAACTTTAACTAACTACAAAACAATTAAAGGACGTATTGACAGAATCGCTGAAATTGAAAAAATGGAAGCTGATGGAGTATTCGAAGTACTACCTAAAAAAGAAGTTATCGAATTAAGAAAAGAATATGACAAATTAGTTAAATTCTTAGGTGGAATTCGTGAAATGAAAGGTATGCCAGATGCAATCTTCGTAGTAGATCCTAAGAAAGAGCACAACGCAATTGCTGAAGCTAAAAAATTAGGAATCCCTGTAGTAGGTATCGTAGATACAAACTGTGATCCAGATGATGTTGATTACGTAATCCCTGCAAACGACGATGCTATCCGTGCGGTTAAATTATTAACAGCTAAAATGGCAGACGCATTTGTAGCTTACAACGAAGGTAACATCGAAGAAACTGAAGAAGTAGAAGCAACAGAAGAATAATTTTAGATTAAAAAATAAATTAAAAAAATTAATAATAAAATAACGGAGGCAAATCAAAATGGCACAAATTACAGCTAGTTTGGTAAAAGAATTAAGAGAACGTACTGGTGCTGGTATGATGGACTGTAAAAAAGCACTAACTCAAACAGATGGAAATATCGATGCAGCAATCGATTACCTAAGAGAAAATGGTATCGCTAAAGCAGCTAAAAAAGCTGACAGAATCGCTGCAGAAGGTCTTTCTTACATCGAGGTTAAAGGTAACAAAGCTGTTATCTTAGAAATCAACTCAGAAACTGACTTCGTTGCTAAAAACGAAAAATTCGTTGCTTTAGTAAAAAATGTTGCAGAAGCTATCTTAGCAGCTGAACCAGCAACTTTAGAAGAAGCTCTTCAAGTAGAAGCTCAAGGTGGAACTGTTGAAGCAGTAATTAACGAAGGTATCGCTACAATTGGTGAAAAACTTTCATTAAGAAGATTTGAAGTTGTAACTAAATCTGATGCTGATGCATTTGGTGCATACTCTCACATGGGAGGAAGAATTGGTGTTCTTACTCTTGTTGAAGGAAGCACTGATGAAGAAGCAGCTAAAGATGTTGCAATGCACATCGCTGCTTTAGCTCCTAAATACTTAGATGAAAGCGAAGTACCAGCTGATGTACTTGAGCACGAGAAAAAAGTATTAACTGAGCAAGCATTAAACGAAGGAAAACCTGCTAACATCGTTGAAAAAATGATCGTTGGTAGAATTAACAAATTCCTAGAAGAAATCACAGTTGTTAAACAAAAATTCGTTAAAGACGATAGTTTCACTGTTGAAAAATTCGTAGCATCAAAAGGTGGAAAACTTGCTAAATTCGTACGTTACGAAGTTGGTGAAGGTATCGAGAAAAAAGAAGATAACTTTGCTGAAGAAGTAATGAGCCAAGTTAACGCTAGCAAATAATAATTCTCTATTTAATATATACTATTAAAAGAGGTTAAGCACACACTTCTTGTGTGTGCTTTTTTAAAAAATTGATATAGTAGAAACAATAATGTCTGTAATTTATTAGGAGGATAGAAATGGCTACTAAATATAAAAGAGTTTTATATAAGCTAAGTGGTGAAGCACTAGCAGGTGGAAAAGGATTCGGAATTGATTCTGAAGTTGTTACAAAAATAACTTCTCAAATTGTAGAGGTAGTAAAACAAGGGGTAGAAGTTGCTATCGTTGTTGGTGGAGGAAACATCTGGCGTGGAAAAACTGGTGAAGAGCTAGGGATGGAACGCGCAACAGCTGACTCAATGGGGATGTTAGCTACAGTTATGAACTCATTAGCATTACAAGATTCATTAGAACAAAAAGGTGTAGATACACGTGTTTTAACCTCAGTTGAAATGAAAGCAATGGCTGAACCGTATATTAGAAGACGTGCAATTAGACACTTAGAAAAAGGTCGTGTTGCTATATTTGCAGCTGGAATTGGAAATCCATATTTCTCGACAGATACAACAGCAGCATTACGTGCTAAAGAAATCGGTGCTGAAGCTATTTTAATGGGTAAAAATGGAGTTGATGGTGTTTACTCTGCTGATCCAAAACTTGACAGCACAGCAACTAAATATGATAAGTTATCATACATGGATATTATGAACAAAGGGTTAACAATAATGGATTCTACAGCAATTACATTCTGTATGGATAATCACCTGCCAATTATTGTCTTTTCAATAGATGATGCAGAAAATATTGTTAAAGTTGTTTCTGATTCTAATCTAGGAACAACTATTGAATAAAATATATATTAGGAGTTTACAATTATGCCTGAACAAATAATGAATAATTTAAACGAAAAAATGGAAAAAGCTATAGCTAGCTTACGTCGTGAATTAGCGTCAATTAGAGCTGGTAAAGCAAGTGCAGCTGTTTTAGATAGATTAACAGTGGATTACTACGGAGTTGCAACTCCAATTAACCAAGTAGCAGGGGTATCTGTACCAGAACCAAAAATGCTTGTTATTTCTCCATATGAAAAAACTTTATTAGGAGATATTGAAAAAGCTATTCAAGCATCTGACTTAGGATTAAATCCTTCAAATGATGGATCAGTTATTCGTATCGTATTCCCAGCTTTAACTGAGGAACGTCGTAAAGAACTTGCTAAATTAGTAGGTAAAGAATCTGAAGGTGCCAAAGTTGCTGTACGTAATGTTCGTCGTGATGCAATGGATGCAATGAAAAAATTAGAAAAAGCTTCTCAAATTACTGAGGATGATTTAAAAGGATATTCTGATGATATTCAAAAAGTTACTGATAAATTCGTAGCTGAAATCGATAAAGTAACAAAAGAAAAACAAGATGAGTTAATGAGTGTATAATAATATGGAAATGACAGAAGTTATTGCTAGAATTAATTCACTTAACGCTACAAAAAAAGAGCGTGAATTAACGGCTGAAGAATCAGAAGAATTAGCTAAATATAGACAATTATATTTACAAAATTTTAAAGCTAATATGAGAAACATATTAGATAATACTAGAGTAATTAATGAAAACGGAGAAGATATAACTCCTAAGAAGAAAGGAAATTAACAATGAGTGCAACTGCAGTTACAATTTTAGTTGGAGCAATTTGTTTACTTGTCGGTGTTGTGGGAGGTTTCTACCTAGCAAGACGTAATTTCATGAACTACATGGAAAAAAATCCTCAAATTAACGAAGATATGGTTATGAGTATGATGAGTCAAATGGGACAAAAACCATCTCGTAAAAAAATCAATCAAGTTATGAGCAACATGCAAAAAGC
>NZ_CAUQNQ010000092.1:0-4968 GCF_963519265.1 uncultured Gemella sp.
CAAATTCACCGTGACTCGCGATGATAATTCCTACCATCTTAGTACCTCCTTTTATATAATACTTATTTTATTATGACGTGTATACCTTTGCATACAAATAGATTATATCATTTATTAATTTTTTTGTAAATGTTTTAGTTTCTCACTTTACAAATATTGAAATCGATTTTTTTATTGAATCATATACAAAATATATATTTTTTTTATAATATAAATATAAAAACTATTAGTACCACTTTTACAACTAAAATTAAACAACATTTTGGCTATTTTTCATGTAAATATATATTTTAAAAATAATATTATGAAAATATTATTTTCATGCTTTCATATTATTCTTGATTCTTTTGTATAATATAAAAAAAGATAGTGCCTAATTAATACTATCTTTTTCATTAATTTTCAATTAATCATAATTTTATTATTTAATACTTCTTTCAGGGAACAACATTTTCAATACGTTTAATGATAATCTTCTAGATTTTCCAGAATGTGGATAAATATGCATCATCATCATAGGATTGAAATTAGCCTCTATTACTCCGTAATTTTCTCCATTCATTTCTTCTGTTATATCTGGAATAATCAAATCAATGCCACAAACTTTTGCCATCATAGCATCTGTAACTTCTACAGCTAACTTTTTATAGCTATCATGAACCGAGTCTGTCATATCGATTGAATCTCCTCCTGTACTTATGTTTGAATTTTCTCTAAGATATGCTACTTTATTCTCAGGTAAAATAGATTCAAAAGTTAAACCTTGTTCATTTAATTGAAGCTTTTCGATTTCTCCTAATTCAATTTTTTTCAGTGGAGTTTTTTTAGCATCTCCTCTTAAATGATTAGAATTTTTTATCTCAACTAATTCTCTAATTGTATGTTTTCCATCACCAACTACATTGGCAGGAACTCTTAATAATACAGCTTCTGTTTTTCCTTCAATTACGAAAAATCTATACTCTGTTCCTTCTATAAATTCTTCAATTAATATATCTTTATCTTCTTTTAATGCAAATTCAACAGCTTTTGAATAGTTTTCTAAGGAACTTGTTCCATTTTTAAATATCGTTATACCTAAGCCAAAATTAGTACTTTTTGGTTTTATAACTATTGGTTTATTTTTTATATAATTAAACTTCTGAATTGCTTCATCTAAACTAGAAACTTCATATCCCTTAGGCACTCTAAAATCTTTTTCATCTAAAACTTTTTTAGTAACTACTTTATTTTCCATAATCAATGGAGAAATATAGCTATCTTTACTTGTCATATTTCCATTTTTTACATACTCTACATGACCTTTATTTTCTAAACGAATAAATTGATCATTTTCATCAATTACAGTAACTTTAATTCCATTTTTTATAGCATCCTCAATTACTGCTTGTGTAGAAAGTTCCATATTATCATATGCACTTAATGAATAGTATTCTTGCAATGCTTGTTCTTTATATTTCTTAGCCAATTCTATTCCAACTCTTGCAATATTATTATCTTTTTCATACTCTGATAATAATTTCGCTCCAAGAGTTAGCTCAGGATTTTTAAGCTCATTGATTTTCTCATCAATTAGTTCAACATCACTCTTAAATAATCCTAGCTCCTCAACTAATTCTTTCATTTTATTTAGGAACCATACTCCCTCATCTTCATAAGGAATATTATTAAATGGATGAGCCAACGCAACATTTTCACTATATTCATATCCTAAAGATTCTGAAGTTTCTTTATCAACCTCTTCTAGCCAAACTAATGTTTTTAAGAATAAATGAACAAATCTAATATCTTTTTCTAGTATCCCAAAAGGTGCAAATGGATTCAAGTCAAACAGACGAAACTCCATATATTTTATACCTTCTTTTAGGAATTTCACTATAGTATCCGCTCCTCTGAATCGAACACTAGAATAAAATTCTTTCTCGGCTATTAGATTTCCATTTTTTACATATCCAGTTATATCTTCAATATATTTTTCTAATGAACTGTACGATACTTTGATATCCTCATCATTAACATATCCATAGCGACTAGTACGTAAACTGCGCACATAATCACTAGGTTCCACTCCATTTGTAAAATACTTATCTTCTGCTAGTGGAGAAGCTCCATATAAATATATTAAGATCCATTGATATCTTATAAATTGTCTTGCTAACTTTAAATAAATTTCATTTTTTACATCTACTAAATCTTTTTTAGTAATCTTAGCTACCTTTTCCATAAATTTATCATCAAGTTGAAAATTATAATGAATACCTGAAACCATCTGTTTATATTTACCATATTTTTCTACTAAATATTCTCTATATTCCACATCAGATTTTTTTTCAAATTGAGCAACTCTTATTTCACTTTCATCTGGTAAAATTGCAGGTATACTTAGTGGCCAGATATATTCGTTATTAGGCATATGTTTAAGTGTAACCTCATGAACTGCGTTTAATATTCTAAGAACATCTCTTTCACTATTTTCTGGGGTAGTAATTAATTCAACTTGCGATTCTGCAAAATCAGTTTGAATATATGGGTGCTCATGACGAACTCCAAATACTTTT
Source organism: uncultured Gemella sp. (assembly GCF_963519265.1). Taxonomy (GTDB): domain Bacteria; phylum Bacillota; class Bacilli; order Staphylococcales; family Gemellaceae; genus Gemella. The sequence goes on from NZ_CAUQNQ010000092.1 coordinate 2,559, forward strand.
GGATGATCTGATTTTGAAATTGTGCCATCCTCTAAAATTCTTTGCCCCTCTTTTTCTAAACCAATTTTAACATTAGAAAATACTTCTTCTAAGTTATTATTTTTTATTAAATCTCTGATTATCATATTTTATCACTCTCTACATACAATATAGTTACATTCTATCTTATCATAAATACGAGATTTATAATAGAAATTAAGCTCAAAAAATAAGTATAATAAAATAAATACTTACAATAAATTTGTACTTATGATATAATCAAATTACACTTAAGAAAGGGGTATGAGATTCGATAAAATATCGTATTTCTAATAATTACATGATAAAATTAATTGCTAGTGATATGGATGGAACTTTACTAAATAGTAATCATAAAATTCCTAAAAATAATATAGAACTGATAAAATTTGCTCAAAAAAATGGAATTGAATTTGTAGTAGCTACTGGAAGAGCATATTATGAAGCACTTCCTTCTTTAAATGATGAAAATATAAAATGTGATGTTATAAGCTTTAATGGAGGCATAATATATGATAAGAATGGAAATATCATTAATATTACTCCTATGAAATTAAAAGATTTATACTATACAATTGAGATCTTAAAAAGTTTAGATATAAGTTATCAACTTTATACAAAAAATACTATTTATACAAAAAGTATAGAAACTGATATAACTGCTTATATCGATCTAATACGAGCAAACGGAGAAGAACCAAATGAACAACACTTAAGACAAGAAGCTAAAAATAGACTTGCATTAGGTCATATTACCGAAGTTGATAATATAGAGTTATACTTAAATCAAGAAAATAATCCTGCTATTAAAGTAATCGGTATATCAAATGATTTAGAAAAATTAAAACATGCTACTGAACTACTTTCAGGAAATGATAATATTAGTGTTACATCATCAGGGGCTAATAACGTCGAAATTATGGACAAAAAAGCTACAAAAGGTGAAGCATTAAAAATAGTCGCTGATGTACATGATATCAACTTAAAAAATGCTATTGCTATAGGTGACAATCTAAATGATCAAGCCATGCTAGATATAGTTGAATATAGTATTGCGATGAAAAATGGAAATAAAGATCTACAGAAAACTTCTAAATTTATCACTGAGAAAACAAATTCGGAAAGTGGCGTTGCTGATTCAGTTATGAAATTATTAAAGGAAAAAAATGAATTCTACGAAGATATAAATCAAACACTAGTAGAAGCCGCTATAGAAGCTACAAAATTTTCGTACGTTCCATATTCAAACTTTAAAGTTGGTGCAGCAATACTCGCAGATAATGGAAAAATATACACTGGATGTAATATAGAAAATGCAAGCTATTCTCCTACTAACTGTGCAGAAAGAACTGCAATATTCAAAGCTGTTAGTGAAGGTGTAACAAAATTTAAAAAAATAGCAGTTGTAGGTGGTCCTAATGGGAATTTAGAGAATTACTGTCCACCTTGTGGAGTATGTCGACAAGTTATTTCGGAATTTGCAGATGAAGAATTTGAGTTAATTCTAGGAACATCAAAAAATAAATATGAAGTATACAACTTTTTTGAAGAAGTATTACCACTTAGCTTCACAGCAAAAGAATTAAAAAAATAAAATTAAAGAGCAATTCTAGTATAATTAGACTTGCTCTTTAATCTTTATAAAACTTAATTATAAAAAAAAGTCGTAACAAAAGTTACGACTTGGTTAAGATGACCCGTACGGGATTCGAACCCGTGTTACCGCCGTGAAAGGGCGGTGTCTTAACCACTTGACCAACGGGCCAAAAAATTTAAAGGCTAAATTAATAGCCTTATATTTAATTAATGAGCCATGAAGGACTCGAACCTTCGACCCTTTGATTAAAAGTCAAATGCTCTACCAACTGAGCTAATGGCTCATGGCTGGGATACCTGGATTCGAACCAGGGGAATGACGGAGTCAAAGTCCGTTGCCTTACCGCTTGGCTATATCCCAATATTAAGAATGGTGGGAAGAAGTGGATTCGAACCACTGAACCCTAAGGAGCGGATTTACAGTCCGCCGCGTTTAGCCTCTTCGCTATCTTCCCGGCTTATTTAAAAAATGGTGGAGGTTAACGGGATCGAACCGCTGACCCCTTGCTTGTAAGGCAAGTGCTCTCCCAGCTGAGCTAAACCTCCGTTCAAATGGTGACCCGTACGGGATTCGAACCCGTGTTACCGCCGTGAAAGGGCGGTGTCTTAACCACTTGACCAACGGGCCAAAAAATGGCTCCACAGGCAGGACTCGAACCTGCGACCCTCTGATTAACAGTCAGATGCTACTACCAACTGAGCTACTGTGGAATAATAAGTCTAATGCTTTAGCACTAGACCTCAAAAGCCTGGCAACGTTCTAGTCTCACAGGGCGTAAGCCCAACTACATTCGAC
>NZ_CAUQNQ010000093.1:0-4894 GCF_963519265.1 uncultured Gemella sp.
TCTTTAAGAGGTTCTACTTGGTATAGTACCTCAAATCCTCCTTGAAGATCCAGTCCAAGATTTACTTTTTCAGCATTAGATTTTGATGTTAACCCTATTGACGTAAGAATAATAACAACTAATGATAAGAAAGCAATAATTCTACTGAACTTTTTCTTCTCATTTCTTCTTCCTCTCATGAAAGTTCTCCTTTATTTTATTTTTCATTGTACAATTTATAGTAATCAAATATAAAATTATTTATATGTAAATCGCTATATAGGTAATTAATACGCTATCTTCTAATTTATCAAATTTTCGCTAAGTTATCAAGTATTTATTTAATTTTTTTATAATAATCTTCTACATATTTAATAACAGAAAAATCATTATTGTTTCCGATAACTTCATCACACATATTTTGAATTTCTTCTTTAGCATTATTTGGACAAACACTCCAGCCTGCTACATCAAACATTTCTTTGTCGTTAAAATTATCACCAAATACTACACAGTCTTCGATTGGAGAATTGTAATATTCAGCTAGTTTTTCAATTGCTGTTCCTTTATTACATCCTTTGGGCATAATGTCGAAGAAATCAGTCGCCGAGAATGTTCCATCTACTTCTAGAACTTCACTCACCTTGTTAAAGAAATCCACTACTTTATCATGATTTTTGGCAATCATCATAATTTTTTGACAATCTTCATTATTCTTTTTGATTTCACCTATAATGTCATCATGAATATACATTGGCGTTTTCAGTTCCTCTGGCATATCCGCTTCAAGTTTCTTCATTCTAGCCATACTAAATGACAAATGGTTACAATAAATATAATTTAATGTATACACGTGAAATTCTATCTCATCATCATTTAGTTCTTTAAACATGTTATAAATTTTTTCAATTTCTTCTATTTTAAAACTCTTTTGATAAACTATTTCACCTGTTGATAGATTTCTAATTAAACTTCCATTATTAGAAATAACTACATCGTTCATCCCTAAGTTGTAATAATAATGCTTAACCGCAATATCAGGTCTTCCCGTGGCAATTATGAATTTACTTCCTTTATCTTGCAGTTTTACTATCACATCTTTCGCATTTGGTGCAACTTCTTTTTTATCATTTAAAAAAGTTCCATCCATATCAGTAATAAACCATTTCATTAGTTATTTTTCTCCTTTGTGAAAACTAAAAATTTACTAATAACATAATTAGCAACAAGTACTACGAATTGAATAATAAATTTACTTAGATAGGCATTCATTCCTAAGTAAATGAATAATTCTACTCCAAATACTTCTATAACAAGCGTAGATAATCTAGCTGTAAAGAATTTACTAAGTTCATAAAATACCTTCTTAAATCCTACTGCCTTTGAATCAAATACGTACTTAGCATTAACAAAATATGCAAATAAAATCGATAATGTTATAGATATTAAATTCGCTGGTCTAACTTCCATCCCATAGTAATACAAAATAAAATATGTAACAACATTTACTAAAGTTGTACAAACTCCAAAGAATATGTAATTAACTATACTTTTGTATCTGGGTTCTTTGTAAAGATCCAGCATTTTCTTTATTAAATTTCTCATGCTATCCTCTTTATAATAAAATTTTGCCAACACTTAATTATATACCTATAAGGATTTTTTTTCAAATTTTTACATATAAAACTATCATAACTAAACAACATTTTTTGTTTAACTAATACATCGATATAATTTAAAAAATTAAAGAGCATCTCAAGAAATGATTGAGATACTCTTTTTATATTAAAGTTTACTAAACAGTTTTACTTCTGGATATTTATCGCTGAACCAGTTCATCGCGAAATCATTTTCGAATAAGAATACATAGTTATCATATAAATCTTTAACTAAGATACTTCTTGAACTTGACATATTCTCATTAATTGAATCTTCATTTTCAATCCAACGAGTAGTTTTTTGTCCGATACGTTCCATGATTACTTCTGTATTGTATTCATTTTTCATACGATGCTCGAATACTTCAAATTGCAGCTGACCTACTGCTCCTAAGATAATTTGGTTCGTATGTAATGTTTTATAGTATTGAATGGCTCCTTCTTGTACAAGTTGCTCAACACCTTTGTGGAAGTGTTTTTGTTTCAATACGTTTTTCGCAGAAACTTTTACGAAAATTTCCGGTGTAAACGAAGGAAGTGCTTCAAATTCAACTTTTTTATTTTGATAAAGTGTATCACCGATTTGATAGTTTCCACTATCGTAAAGACCTATAATATCCCCTGCATAAGCAACATCTACAGTAGCTTTATCATCTGCCATGAAGTTAGTTGAACGTGAAATTTTTAATTTTTTCCCAGTTCTTGCTAAGTTTACATCCATACCACGATTGAACTCACCTGAACACACTCGTAAGAATGCAATTCTGTCACGGTGTTTAGGGTCCATATTGGCTTGGATTTTGAAGATAAATCCTGAGAAGTCTTCACCTGTTGGTTGGATATCTTCTTCATTAACTCCATGACGACCTTTTGGTGTTGGTGCATTATCCACGTAATAGTTTAAGAAACTTTCTACTCCAAATGATGACAATGCTGATCCAAAGAATACTGGTGTTTGTTCCCCTTTTAATTGTTTATCATAGTCATAGTCAACACCTGCTTCTGTTATCAGAATCATGTCCTCTACACATTTTTGATACATAGTATCTTGAGCAAGCGGATTATCATCTACGATATTATACTCTTCATCTAATTCTACGAAGTCACTATCTTCTTTAAACGGTTCGATAAAATGATTTTTTCTATCCATTATACCGAAGAAGTTTTGCCCCATACCTACCGGTAGATTCATCGGATATGTTTCTATTTCTAATTTTTCTTCAATTTCAGCTAATAATTCTAATGGATCTTTAATTTCACGGTCAACTTTGTTAATGAATGTGAAGATTGGAATACCACGCATACGACATACTTTGAATAGTTTTAATGTCTGCGCCTCAATCCCTTTCGCTCCATCAATAACCATTACGGCACTATCTACTGCCATAAGAGTACGATATGTATCTTCTGAAAAGTCTTCGTGTCCTGGTGTATCTAGGATATTGATAATTTTATTATCATAATCAAGTTGCATTACTGATGAAGTTACCGAGATACCACGTTGTTTCTCAATATCCATCCAGTCACTTTTTGCATACTTACCTGTTTTCTTACCTTTTACTGTTCCTGCTTCACGAATAGCTCCACCAAATAATAGTAATTTCTCCGTTAATGTAGTTTTACCTGCATCGGGGTGAGAGATAATCGCAAATGTTCTTCTTTTTTCTACTTGTTCTCTAATTTTTTCTACCACGTTATTTTCCTTTCAATTTTTTATTTAATATTAAATTTCTTTTTCGCTTCTTCTACTGCAACGATTGGATCTGAGTGCCAAACTTTTTTACCACCTTGAAGAATTTCATAATCTTCACGTCCTTTTGATGCTAAAATTACCACATCTCCAGGTTCAGATAGTTCAATTATTCGTTTAACAGCATCTGTTCTAAACCATACTTTTTCATAATTTTTATGAGTCATACCTTTTTCGATAGATTCCATTAGTACTTCTACGTCCTCATCACGAGGGCTATCAGTTGTAATAACAACATAATCTGCTTCTGAGATAATTTCACCAATTAATGGTCCTTTAGAAATATCACGTCCACCACCCATTCCAGTTACAAGAAGAGTTCGTTTTCCTTTTCTCATCTCACGAGTTGCTTCTAATAATTTTTCATATCCATCTGGAGTATGTGCAAAGTCACTTATAATATCAATCGGTAGGTCATCTCCTAAGATTTCCATTCGACCGTATAGTGCTCCAAGTTTAGGTAAAATATCAACTAGCTGTTCAACACTATAACCTTTTATCCACACAGCAATAAGAGCTGCAAGGACATTACTTACCATGAAGTCTCCGATATAATTAGTAGTACATTCAAATGTTCCTTCAGGAGAGTTTAGTGTAAAACTTGTTTTATAAACTTTCCCCTCTTTATATTGCCTTATGTTATAAGCATAAAAGTCTGCATTTTCATCTTTTATCGAGTAATTTATTTCTTGTTGATATAAGCATTTTGAAATGATTTTATAGTAACTATCGTCTTTATTCAAGACACCATATTTTGCTTCTGATAAATTATTTCCTAATGTTGAAAATAATAAACTCTTATCATAGGCATATGTCTGCATATCTCCATGAAAATCTAAGTGTTCATGTGTTAGGTTCGTGAATATAGCAACATCGATATCTACGTTATAAATACGACCTAATGCCATAGCGTGTGATGATGCTTCGAAAGCAAGATTTTTAATATTATCTCGACGTAATTCACCTATCTGATTATGTAATGTTATTACATCAGGAGTAGTGTTACCGAAGTAAACAGGTTCTGCATCATTTTTCCCGAAACCATTCGTGCCTATATAGGCACTACTTTCTCCTAAGTTACGTAGCATATTATGAACTAATGTTGATATACTCGTCTTACCGTTTGTTCCAGTTACAGCAACAGTATGTACATCAGAACCTTCGTTAATTTTCTTAGCAATCATACTAGCAATTTTTTCAATTTCATGCTCTTTAATAACAATCACAGCACAGTTTTCTACATCGTAATTTTCATAACGACTCGCTATTACTAATGCCGCCCCTTGCTCTATTACCTTTTCTATATAATTATGACCATCTACCGTATATCCTTTTATAGCGACAAATACGTCGCCTTCACCTACTTTTCTAGAATCTTGAGATATATTGTTTACACTTTCTGGTAAATTTCCATAAATAGTTTTTACTTTTATATTATCAATAATATCTAATATATTCATACTATCTACCTTTTTCTTATTTTCTAACTACTAAATTATACCACGCA
>NZ_CAUQNQ010000094.1:0-4863 GCF_963519265.1 uncultured Gemella sp.
CTAATAGTTTATGCAATAACATCAAAAATTTACTATAGAATTATAAAAGAATAGATGAAAATAAACTCCAGAGGAAAAATCTGGAGTTTTTCTTTTTATTTGCATTTGGACTTTTGTTCTTATAAAATAGAAAATGTAAGAACAAAAAGGCGGTGAAAATCATGAGTAAAAAAGAATTATTACTAAATAAAATGAAGGAAAATAATGGAATTATTACAACAAAAGATGCATTATCATTGGGAATCCATAAGGATACGTTAAAAAAACTTACGCATGATGAAGAAATAGTAAAAGTAGCGAACGGATTATACGTCTTAACTAATGAAGAAATAGACGAGTATCTTTATTTTTCTTATAGAATACCAAAGGGAGTATTCTCTCATGAAACTGCAGCCTACTTGCAAGGTTTATCCACAAGAATGCCACTCAACTATGTTATGATGGTAATGAAGGGTGATAATGTAAGTAGAATTAAGAAAAACAGGGATGATATTTCCTTTAAATATAGTAAAAAAGAATATTATGATTTAGGTAAGGAAAGAATAATCAGCCCATTCGGTAGAGAAGTTAGCGTGTATGATAAAGAAAAAACTATACTAGATCTTATAAGAGATAAAGATAGAGTTGATTCTGGCGTATTTAGTGAAGCTATGAAATTATATTTTGGAGGTGAAGATAAAGATTTATTAAAATTATCTAAATATGCCATGTATATGAATATGGAAGAACAGCTGAAACCTTATACGGAGGTATTATTATGAAGACAGCAGAACAAATAAAAGGGGCTATTAGAAATATATCGAAAGAAAATAAACTCCAGAGGAAAAATCTGGAGTTTTTTCGTTTTAAGACATATTGCCAAAATAAGAGGATTATTGTTGCGGTTCTTTGCTATTTTTCTCTTTTAGATAAGAAAGATAAGATAATGTTAAAGATCTCATAGTTTCATTATTTTCTAATGAGAATATACTAATAGCTTTATTACAAGAGTTAATAGCATCTTCAATAAGATTTTGCTCTTCAAATAATCGTGCTTGTAAATAATAATTGTCTCCTAGAAGATAAAAAGATTTATTTTCTAGAGCTTTAGTAATAGCGGTAGAGTTCCAATACGTTGCATCATTTAATTTATTTAAAATTCCATAGATACGCGCAATAGAATAATAAAATGGTTGTTCAGAACTTGTATTTTGAATAATTCTTATATATGGTAAAACTTTTTCATACCAAAGAAGAGCATCTTCAAATAATTCTTTTTCTGAATAAAAATTTCCCAAAGTATTACAGATATCACAATATAAAATACAACCAACTTCTACTTTTTCTATTAATATCTTTAGATTTTCAATTGCAAAATCTAGTTGATTTTTTATATGATATGTTGTGATAGCTTGAAACCATTCAAAATATAAAATATTTTCTGAATCAAGAGTGTTTTTATCAATGGAAGATAAAACAAAATCTAGTGTCTTATAATCTCGTTTATAAAGTAATTCCACAAGTTCATTAACTTTGAAGTTAGAAGGTTGATATTCTTTAGTATCAATATCAAATAATGCTTCTATTTCATTAGTTGGAATATTTAATTTTTTTATTATTTTGAAAAATATATCTATAGAAGGAGTGACTTCTCCTTTTTCTAATCTACTGATAATAGTTTGAGTACAAATACCTTCAGCTAATTTTTTTTGAGACATATTTAGTGATTTTCTTTTAGTTTTTATTAAGTCAGCTAATTTAAGTTTCAAAATTTATCCGCTCCTGAGAATTAATCAAATATTACTATAATAATACTATAAATCTACTTGTAAATCAATAAACAAGAAATATTCAAGTATAATTAAAACACAATAGTGTTAAAAATATATAAATATAGTGTTGACTATCTTTGTTATCTCTGATAAAATTTACATAATAAATATACTTTTAGAGTCAGAATGTAAAAAGGATTTTAAAAGTTAGTGTTAGGAGTGAAGATCGTGTTTAAATTATTATTTAAACAAAAATATAGCATATTAGTATTTATTATTACAGTATTATGCGCAGCAACACAGGTTGCGACGTCTTATGGATTTAGTTTGATTATCCAAGCGACGGTAGATAAAAATTTAAGATTTATGGTGTCGGCAACTATTGCAGTTATGTTGATATATGTTGTTTTGAATACATTAGGTTATTTCAGAGCGATATATGTAGAAAAATTGATTCAAAATTTTTCTACAAGTCTTAGAAAAACAGCAATTGCAGATTTCAAGAAAAAGTTAGTTTATAACGAGAAACATAATAATGGAGCAGAATGTATAGCTTTAAACACTACTGATATTCAGCAGTTTGAGCAATATGCGGCTAATTGTTTATTTGCGATTTACAGTATATCTTTAGTTGTTATCTCAACAATTGCATTACTTAAGGTGAATATTACGTTATTTATTATCTCACTTGCATTGTCTTTATTAATGATGGTTCTACCTAAGTATTTCAACAAAGCGATAAAAACAACGACAAAAGACATTTCAAAAGCTACAGAAGATTTCAATAAGGATTTAGAGAATGCGCTGGCTAGTTCAGAAATGCTAAACAACTTTTCTGCGTTGAATTTATTAGATAGAATTGTTAATGTAGGTTCAAAAAATATAAAAAATGCGAAAGTTAATAGAAAAAAATCTATTATGACTTTACAAGGATTGAATGTGACAATAAATGCAGGTAACCAAATTGCGTTGATTTTTATTGCGGGATATTTTGCATATAAAGGGTATATTGAATTTGCGATGATATTTGCAATATCAGGTTATACGGGGGAATTCTTTGGAGGACTGACAAAAGTAATCGAGTTATATCCGAATTTCGCTTCTGCAAATGAGTTGTTGAATAAGTACCCAGAAATTAAAGAAGAGAAAAGTTTACCGAGAGTAGAAAAATTAGATAAGGCGATTGTAGTTTCTAATGTTAAATATAACTATCCAGATAAGACGGTAGAATTTCCTAATTTAACTTTTGAGAAAAACAAGAAGTATTTAATAAAAGGTAAAAGTGGTAGTGGTAAATCAACGCTAATCAATATTTTAAATGGTGATTTGAAAAACTACGAAGGAAGTGTAGAATGGGATAATAGAGAATTAAAACAATTTGATATCAAATCGGCAATTTCTACGATGAATCAAAAAGTACAATTGTTAAATTTATCGATCAAGGATAATATTATTTTAAATAAAGAATATAACGACAAGTTATTCAGAGAAGTTCTGGAAAACTGTAAGCTAGTCGAGGTTGTTGATAATTTAGAAGAAAAAGAAAATACAATACTAGACAATAAAAACTTAGCTTTATCAGGTGGACAGCTACAGAGATTAGGATTAGCGAGAAGTTTATATCATAAAAAAGACGTATTCATAATCGATGAAGGTACAGCGAACTTAGATAGTAAGTTGGCAGATGATATTGAGGAAATAATATTAAATGACAAAGAATCTACAGTTATTATGATAACTCATAGAAATAGTGAAAAAGTCGAAAACTTAGCAGATAAAGTAATAACATTAGGTAGCTAGATGGAAAAGAGGGTAAGATTAAAAAAATCTTGAACCTTCTTTTTTATTGTGTAGACATGGACTTTTGTTCTTACAAAATAAAAAAATGTAAGAACAAAAGTCCAATTTAAAAAGAGGGCTAAGATATTTTAAAATATTTACAGGAGCAAAAGAAAAACGCTAAGGGCGGCAACCCAAAGCGTAAGTAATCTTTAATATTTCCCAAAAGGGTAGACGGCGTCCCAACCGTTCTTTTTTATTATAACATAAAGTCATAGAAAGAAATAACATAAACGTAAGCCAATTATGCTGTTAGACTTTAGAAATAAAGAAATATGTATGAATAAAAATTGCGAGTGATACACCTTCTACTTGAATTAATGTGTATAAGTGTGTATAATAAAAGTAAGGAGGACAATACAATGCCAATGACATCTAAAGAGATGATTAAGCTTTTAGAAGCAAATGGCTTCATTTATGTAAAAAGTGGAGATGGTTCGCATAGAAAGTTTAGGAATCCTAAGACTGGTAGGGTAACACAAGTTCCGTTTCATAATCGTGCTTTAGGAAAAGGTCTAGAGCATAGGATCTTGAAACAGGCGGGATTGAAATAGTTCCCGCTCCTTATTTTAATAATAGGAGGTATTATTATGAATGTAGTCTATCCTGCTATATTTTATAAAAATATAGAGAATGACGGATATACAGTGGTTTTCCCTGATTTAGATTTTGGTGCTACTGAAGGAGAAGATTTAAAAGATGCATTTTTTATGGCTAGTGATTATTTAGGTGCTTGGTTGTATGAGTATTATATTGACGGAAAAGAGTTTCCGACAGCAAGAGATATAAAAGATTTAGAAATTGAAGAGGATGAGTTTTCAGTAAAAGAAGCTAGTTTTGTAAGTTTAGTTGGTGTTGATATGCTAGAATATGCAAGAAAATCAGAAGTAAAAACAGTAAGAAGAAATGTATCGATACCTAGTTATCTAAATGAGTTAGCAAAAAGAAATAACATAAACGTCAGCCAATTATTACAAGAAGCGTTAAAAGAAGAATTTAGTATGTAAATATAAAGACAACAATTCAGAAAAATAATAAAACTGAGTTGTTGTCTTTTTCTAATGGACACACAATGAGTAAAACGGCAGGAAAGTGTTCGTTCGAGAAAGACAACTTAGAAAAAGACTTTGCAGTATTTGCCCTCTCATAGAGAACAACAGAATGAAAATTATAAATATCTAGAATAAATCTAAAACTCTACTTTGCGAACATTATCTATATTTTTGAACATTTTCGTAACAATAAACTTTAAAGCTATCTTTTAATTTATCTA
>NZ_CAUQNQ010000095.1:0-4814 GCF_963519265.1 uncultured Gemella sp.
AAAAATGTTAGTATAAAAATACTAAAAACTCTTGATTAATTATATAGTAAATAGTATAAAAAGTCAATCGTTACACACTTAAATTATTGTTTTTAAGAGTAAGTTAAATACTTTTAAAAAATTCTTTAACTTACTACAATTTTATACTAAATTTCAAAAAGATTATAATACTTCTATTTTTTCCTATCTACCATTCAATATTTTACTAAATTTTTTTATTAATTTATCATTTTCTCTGTAATTAGGATAGTACTTTCCTAACAATGTATAAAATCTCGGTGTGTGATTTGTTTCTAACAAATGAGTAAGTTCGTGAACAATAGTATGTTCCAAACACTCAACTGGATATTTTACAAGTTCGTAGTTTATCCAGATTCTTTTCGCTTCAATATTACATGTTCCCCAGCGTGTTTTCATCTTTTTAATTCTAAGTTGTTCAGCATGAACATTCATAAGCTTTTCATACTTGCTAAGAAACTCCAAGCATTTATTATAAACAACCTTTCTAAGTTCCCTGGTTACTATTTGTTCTCTATCTTGGTATTTATCTTTAACACTTAGAATTAACTTATCATTAGATATAGTTACCTTATTTTTATCTCCAAGTCTAACTTCTAAAGTCAATTCTTTTCCAAAAACATAATGTTTTTCACCTGTTACATAGTTTTTAACAGTATGACCATTCTTCAAGATATTATTTCTTCTAAGTTTTATCTCATCTATATTTTCTTGAACAAGTTTTTTTATGATATAGTTAGGTGTTCTTGGAGGGGCACTTACTACTACATCAGCATTTTTCTCAACTTTTAAATAGATGTTTTTCATTTTTCTTCTGTATTTAATAGTGACGATTAAATCATCTACAGTTATCACCCTTTGCATACTACCCCTCCTCTATATTTTATTATTTTAACTCACAACCTACTAATGCAGTACCAACTCTTATATGAGTTGCACCTTCTTCAATTGCAATTTTATAGTCGTTACTCATTCCCATAGATAAAAATTCACATGGTGCATATGATAGATTCAGCCCTTTTACTTCATCACGTAACTGTCTTAATTTTCTAAAGCAATTACGTAGTATTTCTTCATCTTCTACAAAAGGTGCCATAGTCATGAGGCCGACAACTTTTATTTTTGAATATTGTTCCAATGATTTAATAAAATCAATGGCTTCTTCTGAAGTTAAACCATGCTTACTCTCCTCTCCAGAAACATTCACCTGCACGAAACATTTAATCTCTTTTTCTGCACGTTTTTCAATTTCTTTAGCTAAGCTGTCTCTATCTAATGCATGGAAGTAATCAACCTCATTAATCACATCACGTACTTTTCTAGTTTGTAAACTTCCAATTAGATGCCAAGTCTTATTAGAATATTTATCCTTTCTTTCTACATAATTTTGCGGACGATTCTCAGCAAAATCAGTAATTCCAGCTTCTATCGCTTCTTCAACTCTAGTATCACTAACATATTTAGTTACAGCTATTAATTTCACTTCATCAGCATTTCTTCCTACTTGTTTACAAGTTTCCGCTATTTCTCTTGTTATTGTCTCAAAATTCTCTCTAACGTTCATTTTTTCTCCTACTTATTTTATTTAAACTCTTTCTAATTTTATTATAACATGATGCTTATTATTTTGTTGTAAATTAAAGAAAGTAATGAAAAAATTTCCGAAGAAACTGAATTCCTCGGAAATTATACTTCACTCTTATATTTTTCTGAATTTCGTATTAATATTATTCTTATTCCTAAGAAGAAGTATATTATACAACTAATAAATAATATACCTAAACTAAAGATTAATAGTAATATACTATACACTAAAAATAGAAATGCCACTATATTGTGATTTATTCTCTTTTTTAGAATCACAAAAAGTAATAGTAAAAATAACACTACTAAAAGTACAAAGTATAACCATGCAAGTTGCCCCATAATTTGAAAGATAAAATGCATATCTTTTGTAGAGACATTAGCACTATCTTGAGTAAGGCGCGTTTGTTCACGAATCTGATCAACAATTTTAGTTCTTAAATACTCATTTCCTACATATTCTCGAAACAGGTTAATCATACCTCCAACAAACCCGATGTATATTACATAAACTACACTAGAGATAAGTAATAATATTTTCTCTAATTTGTCAAAATGCATTAATTTCCACCTTTATCCTTACACTTAGCGCAAGTACCATAAAATGATAGAGAGTTATCCTGAACTTCAAATGAATATTCTTTTCTCATGTATTCAATAAGTTTATTGAATATAGGATTTGATACTTTCTCTATATTATTACAGTTAGTACAAATTAAGTGATGGTGTAGTTCATCATCAACAGATTGTCTTAAATGATATTTAGAAACACCATTACTAAAAGAAATTTTTTCTAAGATTTTTAATTCATAGAAAATATCTAAAGTTCTATAAACTGTAGCAATACCGATATCTGGTGTTTTCTCTTTTAATATAAAATATAGCTCCTCAGCACTAAGGTGCTGTTCATCGTTTTCTACTAAAATCTCAACAATTTTTTCCCTTTGAGGTGTTAGTTTATATGGTGATTGTTGAATTATTTTAATTATCTCATCATAAATAGTCATATATTATTTTGCGCCTTTCCTATTTTTTAAGTAAGATAATGCAAGCATAGTCTTACTATCAGTTATAACATTGTTATCTAAAAGTTTGAATGCTTCTTCAACTTTGTATTTTCGTAAATTAATGAATTCATCATCATCAGGATTTTGTTCTCCAGCATATTCTAAATTATCAACATAATATATAGTGATTAATTCAGAACTATAACCTAAAGCTACATGAACATCACAAAGTTTCTCTAGTTTTTCTTCTCTAACCACATATCCTGTTTCTTCTTGCAATTCACGGATAGCGGCTAATTTCTTATTATCTTCTCCTGGCTCTAACTTACCTGCAGGTATTTCTAAAGTTACAGCCTCGATAGCTTTTCTATATTGCTCAACCAGAATAACCTCATCATCTTTTGTTAGGGCTAATATCGCTACTGCTCCTCTATGATTTATCAGTTCACGTGTTGAAGTTTCTCCGTTTGGTAAAGTTACAGTATGTACTTCTAAATCAAGAACTTTACCTTCGAATATTTTCTCTACTTCAATAGTTTTTTCTTCTAAATCCGCTTTCATAATTTCCTCCATCTCTTTACAAAGTATATTCGTCTAGATCATGTGCAACCTTTACACTACATTTATCACATAGCGACTCCACAGCATCTTTTTCGATATTTCTATCATATCTTGCACTAATATGTGTTAAAAACAAATTTTCAACCTTACTATTTTCTATCATCTTCTCAACATCTAAAATGTTTAAATGATAGTTTTTTCTCGCATGATGTGCATCCTCTTTTAATAAGTATGTGCACTCTGTAATAATGATATTACTATTTTTAACAAATTCATCCAATCCTTCAAAGTATCTTGTATCTGGTATAATCGAGATTTCCTTTTCGGGTTTATCTTCAGACAAAAATTCACTCGAATTATACGTCTTGCCATTAAATTCGAAAGTATCTGATTCCTTTATTTCTCTATAAAACGGTCCTGGCATAATTCCTAATTTTCTTAACTTATCTGCATCTAAGCTCCCTTTTTGTTTTTTAAATATAATTTTATATCCAAAACATTCAATATTATGAGCTAATGGATAGCTAAAAACAGTAACAGTTTTATTATCTATTATACACTGTTCACTAGAAATTTCAATATATTCCACGCTATAAGAAAGTGAACAATGTGTGAACATCATGTTCTTTTCTATAAAATCTTTAATCCCTACTGGACCATAGATAGTAACCTTTGAAGCATTCGTATCTAAAAGAAAACTTCTAGAAGATAAAAAACCAATTAACCCTAATACATGATCAGCATGAAGATGGCTAATAAAAATTTTAGTTATTTTTGTTGGCTTAATGTTTGTTTTCAAAATCTGATGCTGCGTTGCCTCTCCACAGTCAAACATCCAACACTCTTTTAGTTCTTGCATAAAGTTAAACACAAAACTCTGTGTATTTCTAAATTTTGCTGGAAGCCCAGCTCCTGTTCCTAAAAATTGTACTTCCATCGTATTCCTCTACCTTAAAATTAATAATGGTGGCCTAAAAAGATATTCCATTTAAGCCACCTTATGTAAGTTATAGTTTTACTACAAAAACCTGCGCATCTTGTAGGCAAGTTATTACATGCTCTACCCCTGCTGGAATTTCTAATAGTTCAAATTCATTTACAGTCTCAACCTCTTCTTCAAAAGAAACTGTAATCTTTCCACTAATATTTAATAATAAAATATTTTTA
The DNA here is from genome assembly GCF_963519265.1 of uncultured Gemella sp. Classification (GTDB taxonomy): domain Bacteria; phylum Bacillota; class Bacilli; order Staphylococcales; family Gemellaceae; genus Gemella. The sequence goes on from NZ_CAUQNQ010000095.1 coordinate 4,338, forward strand.
TCATTGCTATATGAGTCTGTTTGATTCCCTACTTTTAGATTCATATGTACCACTTGATATTTATCATTTTCTAATACAATCCCACCTAATAGTGCGTTTTTATCTAATTTTACTTTTTTCATAATTTTATCTTCCTTTACGTTTATATAACCCGTCTTCTTCAATCATAATAAGTTTATTCTTGAATAATCTTCCAACAGCACGTTTAAAACCTCCCTTACTCATTCCAAACACTGCTTTAATTTCTTCTGGATCTGATTTATCTGTAAACTCACAATACCCGTTGTTTTCAATGTAATCCATAATAGCTTGACCATCACTATCCATTCTTTCGTGAGCACGTGGTAAAAATGAACCATTAATTTCTCCGTTATCTTTAACACCAATAACACGCAAAGTAACTTTTTCCCCTAAACGTGGTTCTTTTTCACGTTCACTTTCATGAACAAATACTTTATAACCATCTTTTGTTAATAA
>NZ_CAUQNQ010000096.1:0-4672 GCF_963519265.1 uncultured Gemella sp.
GTTTTCATATAATATAAATATAGATCCATTTGCCGAAGGAACAAATATTACTTCTAGCGGAGGAAATATTATCGTTAAAGTTAAATCTTTCAATATTGATGGTACAGAAAGTAGTGCAACAAAAACATATATTTTACCATTCGAAAAAGAAACTCTTGACAAAGCAGAGACAACATTAAACATAAATAATAAAGAATATACTGCAACTCTTTCATCAAAAAATAAATTCTTATTAGATGAAGATGTAACTATTAAAACTACTCCTGTTTCCGAAAGAATCATGAATCACACTCTAGATAGCAAAGTACAAGAACTAGGACTAACAAAAGTTAATTCTTTTAAATTTGATTTAACGAAAAAAGATGGTTCTAAATTCACTCCTCTTGACAAAGATGGTTGGAACATTAATGAAAATCCAATATTTACACTTAATATAGCTGGATATGAAGCTACCGCAAATACGCAAGTATACATCTACGAAAATGGAACTCTTCGTCTAATCCCTTCTACACCTTCTAAAAAAGGAGTAGAATTTAATGTAAATAGCGATGAAGCTTATTTTGTTATTGCTGAAAAAGATTCTCAAATATTGAAAAAAGAAAAAATTATGGAGTTGAATAATAAAGTAAGCGAAATAGAAAAAATACTCTCTGATACAAGTACAATTTCAACTGCAAAAGCAAATCTTGAAGCTGAACTTGAAAAAATCAAAAAAACTCTAGCTAGACCAAAAGCAAGTTTATCAAACATTGTATTACATTTAGAAAATCTTGATATTAATCTTAAAAAATTAAAATCAGAAAAAAACACAGATCTTAAATATTTACAGAATAATTTTGAAAATTTAACACATATAGTAAACTCTGACATATTGTCTCAATTATTAACTAAAGAAAAATTAGAAGAACTGAAAGCATTAGTTTCAAAAACAAATAACTCTCTAAATGACGCTTTATCACTTCAAAATAATATAAAAGAATTGTATGAATCTTTAAACAATTTATCATATAAATATCCAACTCAAGATATAGACTACTCTATTAAGAAATTCTACAGACCTACTGAGACATCAATGGCTAATCAGGTATTTACAAACAAAGGTAAATTAATTTTTACACCTGATAAAACGTATTTAGATTTAGATTTAAAAACGATGCTATTCGGTTCAATGCACTCTCACCTATTAGAAATAGATGTATTCAAAAATAAAATAGATGGTGAAAAAGTTAAATACTTCGTAGTTAATAAATACGATGATTTAAATTCTTTAACAGGAGAAATCGGAAATTTTGATAAAAAATTAATAGTAGAACTAGAAAAAGAAGTAAAAAATAGTTATGATATCAGAGTGCCAAACGATGGAATGGGTAATTCTAGACCTGAAGCTAAATTAGTAATAACTACTAATATTAATAGACCTGAAGTACTATCTGACGAGGAGAAAGCTCGTATTGAAGCGGAAAAACTTGCTAAAGAAAAAGAAGCTGCCGCTCGTCTTGAAAAAGAAAGATTAGAAAATGAGGCAGCTGCCAAAGCTCAGGCGGAAAAAGAAAAACTTGCCAAAGAAAAAGAGGAAGCCGCTCGTCTTGAAAAAGAAAGATTAGAAAATGAAGCGGCTGCTAAAGCTCAGGCGGAAAAAGAAAAACTTGCCAAAGAAAATGCAGAAAAAGTTCGTATCGAAGCAGAGAGACTTGCTAAAGAAAATGCGGAAATTGAAAAACTAGAAAAACTAAAATCTGAAACAGTCGATGGTATTATGAAAGATAGCAGCATTTCAGAAGATGAAAAAGAAAAGCTTAAAGCAATTATAAATAATGCTACTCTTAAAGATACTTTGGTAGCTACTGTGAAAAACGTGGGTGAAATTAGTAACATTAGTGTTTCATTTAACAACTCTAATATTAAAGCAACTCAATTTGTAGCCGTAGAAGCTGACGAAAAGAATACAACTAAAGTAGAATCTTTAGTTAAAAATACTGATGAAAACATGCAAGTAATAAAAACGATTGATCTTTATTTTAAAGATGAAAAAGGAAATAAAATCGATAAGAAAGGTGAAACTCGTACCGTTACTGTAGCGCTATTAGCTAATGAGAATGAAAAATTAGAGGTGTATTATGTAAATAATAATAACCTTGAAAAAATTCCAAGCATTTATAAGGATGGAAAATTAACATTCTTTACAAATCACTTCAGTTTATATACTATTATTAAAAATGTAACAACGAACCAAGCTGCTTCTAACATTAATATAACACCTACTGATACACCTACATCATACAAAGATAATGCATCGGTTCAATCTGTACTTCCAGAATTCAATAGAAATTCTTCAACTAACAACACATATTCAGAAGCAACAAAAACAAATGTTCAAGAAATAAAACATATAGCTACAAACAATAAAACATTAGCAAAAACAGGAACGACTACTACAGCTACAGATTTTTTAGGATTAATTCCATTACTTTCTGCAGTAATATTACGTAGAAAAACTAATAAATAATAATCATTATCAAATGAGTTTAGAAATTTTCTAAACTCATTTGTTTTTTTATTTTGTGTCTAAATTGTGACTTATATTTGAATCTTTCGAGAAAAAAACTCTTATTTCAGAGTTTAAATGATACTAATTATCATTTTTTTCTTTATTTTTTTTTGTTTTTGTAATATAATAGTGATAACGATTTAATATTTAATCAAAACAATAAAATCTAATTTAAATACAAAATAAAGGAGACTCTTATTTATATGAAAAATACAACATTATTAAAAGTTTTGTCTGCAACTGCTATATTTTCAGCAATTGCAGCTATTGAAGCATATGATCAAGACAGCTTTGCTTATGCAGCAGAAACACCTGTTGTTGCAAGCAATCCGGCAACAGCAACCGCTCCTACAGCAGTTACTCCAACTACAACACCAACACCAACAACAGCTACTCCTGCAGCGAACTCTGCTACTGCATCATCTACAGCTCCAGCAACTACTTCGCCAAAAGCTGAAGAGCCAGCTACTGTAGCTCAAGATGTTAAAGCTTTAAAAGATGGTGAATATAAGATTACTGCTGAAGCCTTAAAATTCTATGAAGAAGGTCGCCCTTCTATGGCTGCAGCTGCAATAGACAATGATAAAACAAAATTAATTGTAAAAAATGGTCAATATTCTGTAAATGTTTCATTTAAGCCTATCACATTTGGTGGTCTTACTGGTTACTTAGGAGATTTAAAATACTATGATGGTGATAAAACTCATGAAAATCGTAAAGAAATTCAAGATAGTGAGTTTAAAAACTCAACTATAGTTGAGAATTATAGTGCCAGTGAAACTGATAACTTTGTAGATGCATATAAAGAAAAATTCCCAAATCGTACTGTTTATCCAAAAACAGTTAACTATAATGTGGATAAAAATAAAATCGATTCAAATAATAAACTAGAAACATATACTGAAGTGTTTGTTCCTGTTATGGCTTCAATTAATCCAGCTTTCGGAACTCAAAAAATGACTTTAAAATTTGACTTAACTTCACTTTCTAGAACAAAAGTAACTGCAGATAACTACGAAGCTGCTACATACAAAAATCCTAATAAAGATGTAGAATATAAAGGAACTATAAAAACACATATTAATGGGGAGGTAAAAATAGGTTTCCCAGATGGTGGAATTCACGTTCAAGGACACTTTAGAAATGCTAACAACAATGATGAAGAGTCTCTATATGGTTCTGCATTAGATAGCTACGTTAGAGTTGAAAAAGTTGGAGAAAAATATAAATATACATTAAGATTCAAAAAAGGTCTTGCTAATGTAGGTGGAGAATTCTATCCATTTGAATTGAAAAAATTAGCATACGAAGGTAAAGACGTTCCTTTTACTACACTAGCTAAAAATGCTGATTCATCTATTAACGAAGCATCTATAACAACTGATAAACTTTTAGAAAAAATTCAGTTAGATGGAACCGCTCCTTATCCTAATGGAGCATTAATGTCTCACTTTGTTACATTACAACTATACTATGATACTGCAACTGCTTATAAAGAAAGACCAGCTAAAATCGAAGAAGTAGTGGTGCCTGCTAAACCAAAACCAGTCACTCCTACACCTGCACCGGTGAAACCTAGAGAAGATCCTGCACCTGCTAAACCAGCATTCCCTGATCATGTGGTATCTGCTGATAAAGTACCTACTACTTTCCCTGTTACTGTAAAAGGGGAATTAAACGGTAGAACAACTGGTACTGCTTCAGCCTATGAAAATGTATTTGTTAAAGATGTAAAAGTTGAAAAAGTTGGAGACAAATATCAATACACTATTCAAGTTAAAGAAGGGAACTCTACTAACTCTATGTTACGTAACAAACCTTTCACAGTTTCTAAACTTACATACAAAGGAACTGAGGTTAACTTTACTGAAGTTGATGCAGCTACTAAACTAAAAGAAGGGAAAATCTTAACTGATTCTTTATTAGATAAAATTCAAGTAGATACTATTATCAAAGTGGAAACAAAAAAGAAAACAAAAACTGGTACTAGATCAATATACGAAGAAAGATCTGCTGAGAGTACAATAGCATTAGACTTCCCTACTGTAGAAGCTACTAAAGAAGAAGCCGCTAATAATTCAGTACCGGCTAAAATTTATGATGCTAGTGTTGCTAATAAACTAT
>NZ_CAUQNQ010000097.1:0-4665 GCF_963519265.1 uncultured Gemella sp.
TAAGCCGGGAAGATAGCGAAGAGGCTAAACGCGGCGGACTGTAAATCCGCTCCTTCGGGTTCAGTGGTTCGAATCCACTTCTTCCCACCATTCTTTATAACATTGGGATATAGCCAAGCGGTAAGGCAACGGACTTTGACTCCGTCATTCCCCTGGTTCGAATCCAGGTATCCCAGCCATGAGCCATTAGCTCAGTTGGTAGAGCATTTGACTTTTAATCAAAGGGTCGAAGGTTCGAGTCCTTCATGGCTCATTAATTAAATATAAGGCTATTAATTTAGCCTTTAAATTTTTTGGCCCGTTGGTCAAGTGGTTAAGACACCGCCCTTTCACGGCGGTAACACGGGTTCGAATCCCGTACGGGTCATCTTAACCTAGTCGTAGCTTTTGTTACGACTTTTTTTATGTAAGAGAAAGAAATTAAAAATAGTATACTATAAAAATAATGGTCATCAGAATTTATATTCTAATGACCATTTGTCTTTATTTTTTTAATTCTTTTGCTGTAAAACTTAGAGGTAGTACTTCTTGAAAGAAGTTATATACAGCATAGGTATTTTCAGAAGTACCTAAGATTAATTCAAAATCTTCGTCTGCAAATTCAGAAATTACTTGTCGACAAACTCCGCAAGGTGGACAATAATTTTCTAAATTGCCATTAGGACCACCTACTACTGCGATTTTTTTGAATTTTGTAACTCCTTCACTTACAGCTTTAAAAATTGCTGTTCTTTCTGCACAGTTTGTGGGAGAATAACTAGCATTTTCTATATTGCAACCAGTATAGATTTTTCCATTTTCAGCTAGTATCGCAGCACCTACTTTAAAATTAGAGTAGGGAACGTAAGCATATTTTGTTGCATCGATTGCTGCTTTTACTAATACTTCATTGATATCTTCTTTAATTTCATTGTTTTGCTCTATTAATTTGAATATAGTATCCGCAACACCACCTTCAGAATTTGTTTTTTCTGTTACGTATTTAGCGTGTTCTTTTAATATTGTATTACCATTTTTCATAGCAACGCTGTATCCAACAATATCTAGCATTGCTTGATCATTCAGATTATCGCCAATTGCGACAGTATTTTCTAAGTTTATTCCATAGATTTTCGCTATTTCTTTTAAGGCTTCACCTTTAGTGGCATTTTTATGCATTATTTCTATATTATTCGTACCAGATGATGTCACACTTATATTTGTATTTTCTGATAATAGTTTGGTAGCATTTTCTAGTTTCGATATATCATTAGATATAGCTATTATTTTGATTGGGGGATTTTCTTCTTCATTAAGGAATAATTCTATATTCTCAACCTCAGTAATATACCCCATATCTAATTTTAGCTGTGCTTCTGCACGTAAATGCTCAACGTCTGGATCATAGCCATTAGACCTAATTAAATCTATATACGCGTTTATATCAGTTTCTATACTTTTAGTATATATAGTATTTTTTGTATAAAGTTGATAACTTATATCAAAACTTTTCAATATTTCAATTGTATAGTATAAATCTTTAGGTATCATAGGAGTAATACTGATGATATTACCATTTTTATCATAGACAATACCACCATTAAAACTAATCACATCACAATTAATATTTTCTTCATTTAATGCTGGTAAAGCTTCATAATAGGCTCTCCCAGTCGCTACTACAAATTCTATTCCTTGATTTTTGGCATAATTAATAAGTTCTACATTCTCTTTTGGAATTTTGTGGTTATGATTTAATAAAGTTCCATCCATATCACTAGCTATTAATTTTATCATAAAAAATTTAGAAATACGATAGTAAATCGTATTTATCCCCTTTCTTAAGTGTAATTTGATTATAACATATATATAAGAATATTGTAAGAGAGTAATAGAATTTCACTATGAATTGAGTTCAATTTCTATTATTAATTATGTATTTATGATAAGATAGAAGATAACTATATTGTTTGTAGAGAGTGATATAATATGATAATTAAAGATATAATAAAAAATAATAATTTAGAAGAATTATTTGCTAATGTGAAAATTGGTATAGAAAAAGAAGGACAACGTGTTTTAAAGAATGGGGAAATAACTAAAACTAATCATCCAAAAATATTTGGAGTAAGACACGAACATCCTTACATCCAGACTGATTTTGCTGAATCACAGGTCGAGTTGATAACAACACCAGAAAATAACGAAAAAGATGTTTTAAGAATTTTGAATGCTATTCATGAAGTTACATTAAAAAATATGCCAAAAGATGAATATATTTGGCCTTTGAGCATACCTGCGATATTACCAAAAGAAGAAGATATCAGAGTTGCACAATTTGAAAAAAAATCTGATATTGCGTATAGAGAATATTTGGTAGAAAAATATGGAAAATATAAGCAAATGGTATCAGGTATACATTATAATTTCCAATTAGATGATGTGTTAATGGAAAGAATATCTGAAGTTACTAAAAAAGATCTTGTAGGTGTAAAGAATGATGTTTATTTAAAACTAGCTAGACAATTTTTAAGATATCAGTGGTTATTAGTTTATTTATTTGGTGCTTCACCATTTGCTGAGGATAAATATTTTACAGATGGCAAAAAACCAACTGATTTTGTAAGAAGTTTAAGAACTAGTAGATATGGTTATGTAAATGAAGATGATATTAAAGTATCATATAGTTCGTTAGAAAGATATATTAAAGATATAACAGGATATGTAGAAAATAAACAATTAATAGCTGAAAAAGAATTTTATTCTAGTGTCCGTTTTAGAGGTGCAGATACTATCAAAAAATTTCCAAATCAAGGAATTAAGTATATTGAATTTAGATTATTTGATTTAAATCCATTCGCACCTTTTGGTATTTTAGAAAAAGATATTAGATTTGTACATTTATTCATAAAAACTCTAGTTTGGTTAGAAGAAGAGGATAAAAATACTTCTGAATTTTTAGGGTATGAATACAGTGAGAATGTAGCACTTTCACATCCAATGGAAAAGGTTAAGTACGAAGAAGAGGGACTGTGGCTATTAAATCAAATGAAAGATATGGTAGAAAAAGTAGGTCTACTAGAAGATGATATTGTTTTAATAGATGAAAAGATTGAAGAATTAAAAAATCCTGAACTTACTATAGGAGCTAGACTTTTAAAAGAATATCAAAAAGAGAATGATATGGTTAAAGTAGGAATGAAGTTAGCTAAAATTTATAAAGAGGATGCTTTAGGAGAATATTATTCATTAAGTGCATATTCTAATATGGAACTGTCTACACAAGCTGTAATTGAAGATGCAATAAAAAATGGTATTAAAGTTACTGTTATTGATGAAAATGATCAGTTTATTCGTTTAGAAAGCAATGAAAGAGTAGAATATGTAAAAAATGGAAATATGACAAGTAAAGATAGTTATATTTCTCCGTTGATTATGGAAAACAAGGTTGTTACTAAAAAAGTATTAGCTGAAAAAGGTTTTAGAGTACCGAAAGGATATGAAGTTTCTAGTTTAGAAGAAGCATTACAAAAATTTAATTATATAAAAAACAAACCAATTGTAATAAAACCTAAGAGTACGAATTTTGGATTAGGAATAACAATTTTTAAGGAAGGAACTAGTTCAGTAGAAAACTATTCTAAAGCTATAGAGTTTGCTCTTAAAGAAGACAAAGATATGCTTATTGAAGAGTTTATTGAGGGTACAGAATATAGATTCTTTGTTATTGAAGGAAAAACTGAAGCTGTATTATTAAGAGTACCTGCAAATGTTGTAGGTGATGGTAAACATACAATAAGAGAATTGGTTGAACAAAAAAATTCGGATTCACTAAGAGGAGATGCTAAGAAAACTCCTCTGAAAAAAATTGAACTTGGAGAAATCGAAAAACTTCAATTATCTGAACAAGGATTAAATTTCGATTCTATATTAGCTGTGAATGAAGTGGCATATCTTAGAGAAAATTCAAATATCAGTACAGGTGGAGACTCTGTGGATATGACAGATGAGGTTCATGAAAGCTATAAAGAGCTAGCTGTCGAAATAGCGAATGCTATGATGGCTAAGGTTTGTGGTGTAGATTTAATAATTTCAGATATAAAAGAAGAAGTTAGTAATACTAATTATGGAGTTATCGAAGCCAATTTTAATCCTATGATGATGATGCATATTTATCCACATTCAGGAAAATCAAGAAGATTATCGTTAAATGTATTAAAAATGTTATTTCCTGAAAAAAATATAAAATAGATTGCCAGTAAATTTTTAATGCTATATAAAGATGATAATGTAACCCAAAAGGTTAAGTTATTGTCTTTTTTTATGGTTAGGAATAAAAAAACAATTGTAATATTATGAAAGCATGAAAATAATATTTTCACAATATAAATTTTTCTATAAAATTTTATATATTTTCCTGTAAAAACATATAAAATTTTTAATTACAAAAGCGACTCAAAAGGTTTTGTAATTATTGATATGAAAAATAATATATCTTACATTTAAATATTAATAATAGAAATCGATTGCATGTGTGTAAAGTAAGAAACTAAAACATTTACAAAAAAAATAATAAATGATATAATCTATCTGTATGCAAAGGTATACACGTCATAATAAATAAGAATTAAATAAAAGGAGGTACTAAGATGGTAGGAATTATCATCGCGAGTCACGGTGAATTTG
>NZ_CAUQNQ010000098.1:0-4438 GCF_963519265.1 uncultured Gemella sp.
AGAGAAAAAAGACTTCTCAATTGCTGAAGTGGAAGATTTGAACGACTACTAAAAAAAATAAAAACAGAAAAAGTCTACGCTTTAGTAGCTAGGGACGCCAGCAGACCTCCGGTCTCATGGCTAAAAATTGAGCCTAAGGTCTCAATTTTTCCCGTACTATAAGCCATTTTGGCTTATAGTACCAAAGCTACAGCGCTCCGATTTTTTCTGTTTTTATTTTTTGTGTACCGTTTAGTTATAATCATCAACTAGATTAGTAAATTTTGCACGATTTACTCATTACATACATATAATCACATTGTATACTAATAATCGTAAAGATGATTATCTAAAAAAGGAGGATAGGATAAAATGGAAGGAATTATCGGAACACTAGAATTTTATGCTCCTGTACTTGCATTAGGAGTCATTATTATCAGTATAGTTTACTTTATGAAAAAAAGAAATGATAAAAAATAGTAAAAAAACTATTTCAATTATCAGTAATAACCAACAATCCTCTTAGGTTGTTGGTTTTTTATTGTTCTAAGAAAATATAAGCGGCCTTTATTCTAACTTAATTTTGCACGAAATACTCATGAGAAAATTCTGCCTATCTATCATAATAATAGTATAAAAAGAAATGGAGGAAACTATTATGTCACAACTAGAAGTAACAGGATTGAATAAAACTTTTGGAGAGGGTGAAAATCTAGTCCATGCCCTTTCTAACATCCATCTTTCTATAAATAAAGGTGAATTTTTAGCCATTATGGGATCAAGTGGCAGCGGAAAGACAACTTTGTTAAATTGTATTTCTACTATTGATACACCAGATTCAGGCAGTATTATTTTTGAAGACTTCGATATAGTTCAAGCTAAAGAAAGTCAATTAGCAGATTATCGTGCTAAAAATATTTCCTATATCTTCCAAGCTTATAACTTAGTTGAAACCTTAACAGTCTACGAAAATATCATCTTACCTTTGCAAATCCAAGGAAAATCGATAAAACAATATCAACAGAAAATTGATGATATTATGGAAAAATTAGCTATTCAAAACCTAAAGAATAAATTTCCAAATCAATTATCAGGGGGACAGCGACAACGTGTTGCCACAGCTAGAGCGCTAATTGATGATTCTAAACTCTTAATTGCAGATGAGCCAACAGGAGCTCTAGATTCTGCTAATTCAGAAAATCTTATGTCTCTCTTACAAGAAATTAATGCCTCATTTGGAATTACCATTTTATTAGTCACGCACGATCCCGCAGCTGCCAAGTATTCATCTCGAATGGTTCTTCTTAGCGACGGACAAATTATTGATGATATTGATCGAAATGGTCTCTCAAATGAGTTGTACCTAGAAGAAATTTACAGACGAACTAGATAGGAGGAAAGAATATGTATCCTAAATTAATTTTACGCAATGTTTTTCGAAACTTGCAGACTTACACCATTTATTTTTTAAGCTTAGCTTTAATTTATAGTCTCTTGTATGCCTTTAATGCTTTGCCAAGTCATCCTGTCATGCAGAGTTTATCAGGTGCAAAAGAAATGTTAACGTCAATTATGAGCCAATACATGGGACTTCTTTCATATTTGATACTCGGTACTGTTGCCTTTCTCATTGTTTACTCTACAAATTTTGTTTTAGGAAGACGACAAAAAGAGCTCGGATTATATTCAACACTTGGAATGAAAAAATATCAAATTATCGGAACGCTATTCTTTGAAACGATGTTAGTAAATATCTTTGCTTTAGTTCTAGGATTTACTTTTGGGCTAATCTTACTTATTTTACTTGCTCACATTGCTTCTGAATTTTTTATGGCAAATTATTTTGGAAATCTATTCTTTTTAGATCCTAAGTCACTCTCTCTGTTGGGCTATTCCTATGTGGTAACTAGTTTAATAGTTGGTTTAATGGACTTTTTGAAATTTAGAAAGAAAACTATCATTAGTTTAATTCAAGAAAACGGTATTCAAAAATCACGAATCATTAAAGAAAATTCTATTCTACAATTGTTGTTTTTCATTATTTCAAGTATTGTTATCATCTCTGGTAGTATTTATTTTTCTGATTATCATCACTTATCCATTTTGAAAAACTGGGGAGTTTTATTAGTATCTATTTTAGTGATCTTTGTCATTTTATTTTACAACACCTTAAGTAATTTCTTACTTGGAGTTGTTAAGAAAGTATCTTCATTCTATTATAATAAATTAAACTCATTTAAAATCCGCCAATTTTCAAAACAAGCGGACAGCAATTCTGTAACGCTAGCAGTACTATCTATGACCTTGACTTTGGCTCTTAGTTTACTAGTGTTTGGTGGCAGTTCATACACAACCATGAACCATGAGTTGAATCGTTATGCCCCTTATGATTTACAAGTCAATTTATATAGAGGTAATGAGTTTCATTATGGAAACGAGAGTGTAAAAGATAGATTACAAGCAGACGGCTTTGATTTTGATGTCGTAAAAGAAGAATATGTTTATTCAACTTTTACGAGTAATTTAACTTATAAAGATATCATAGATACTAGTCAGTTATGGGAGCACGATAAAGGGTTGCCTGATTCAAAAGTCCATATTTTAGGGATTTCAGCTTATAATCATCTAAGAAAACTACAAGGCAAAAAAGATATTGACTTAGCTGATGATGGCTATCTAGTAAATGCCAATTACAAAGGAACCATTAAACAAATCCAAGAATTTTTACTACAAACGAAAGATTTATCGATTGGCGGTTATTCTTTAAAATTGGCATCATCCCAACCATTAGATACTGTTTATTTTCTTTCTTCAGTAGGATTAAATGACTCAGGAACTCTTATTGTACCAGATAAAGTTATTAAAGAATTGAATGAAGGCTTTACAACTTATGTAGTTAAATATAAAGAGAATATCGATAAAAGAAAAATTGAAACGTTTTTGAAAGAGTGGGTTGAGAAATATTACTTTACTTTAAATGGTACAGAAGTAAATGACTTCACTTATCAAACTAAGGTGAGATTATCTGAGATTTATATAGGGGTTATGGGAGTCATTGTACTAGCATTGATATTTATTAGTGTTGTATTTATTATTATTTCACTTAGTATTTTATCTCTACAAATCTCAACTAGTGCGATAGACAGCATCAATGATTATCGTATCTTATATCTATTGGGAAATAAGAAAAAACAAAATAAGAAAATACTGATTCAGCAAATTATGAGTTACTTCCTTGTTCCCTTGCTACTTGCTGTTCCATTAGCTATTTCTCTAAGTAATTCCTTATTAGGTTACTTTGAAAACTTTGCCAATACAACTATCACAATTGATGTGACCTATCTAGGAGTGGCAGCTCTTCTCTTTCTAATTTACTTAGTTATAACTTATAAAGTAAGTTGGCATATTCTTGATAAAAATTAATATACAAAACTAGAATTCCATTTATTAAGGATTCAAAACAGTTATAGGGTTGATGGAAAAAATCCACCAACCCTATTTTAGTGTATACTAATGCTTCCGTTCATCATTAGTATTTCTAACAAATAATACTGATTAAATTATTCTGGAGAAAAATATCCTAACTGTTCCGCAATATGAATAGCTTCCTGTCTACTGGACACTCCTAGTTTTGAAAAGATATTCGCAAGATGATTCGAAACAGTTCGCTTACTCACATAAACCTTTTCACAAATACCATCTATACTTAGACCATTTCGAACTAATTCTAATATCTCTATTTCACGTGAAGTTAAGACATCTACCACTACTTCATCTGAAAAAATCTTTCTACCCTGATAAATTTCTATCAAGTTTTGAAGTAACTCCCCTGGAGCAATGCTCTTATCCAAAAATCCCCAGGAACCCATTATCTTAGCACGATACTCATACATTTTTTTACTATATCCTGTTAAGATAACAATTTTAGCAGAAGATCCATTTTTAATAATCGTTTGAGCCAAGGATAGCCCATCCTCCTGATACAAGCTAGTTAAGTTTATGTCAATCAGTACAATATCATAGTCATCATAAGGGAAATCCAAGACAGAAGAAAAATCATCTATCAAATCCACTCTTTCAATATCCTCTGATAATTCCAAAATCAGTTTAATACTCTGACTAAACAATTTATGATCATCAATCAACAAAATTTTCATAACATAGCTCCTTATCAATTGGTAGTTCAATAACAATACGAAAAACACCATTCTTATCTAAAGTATTCATCTTACCACCTAGAATACTTAATTTATTTGCCATATTTTTCAATCCATATCCTAGAGAGTTTTCTTTAGTAGAATTAGAGTTATTTTCAGAAATTATAGAAATAACATCTTGTTTCATCTCTATTTTTAAAGAAATCTCTCCTTCTTGTGAATATTTAACCGCATTAGTAATTAACTTCTCAACAAAACGGTAAACAATTTTATCGTAGGGGGACATTAAAGAAAATTTAGAC
>NZ_CAUQNQ010000099.1:0-4375 GCF_963519265.1 uncultured Gemella sp.
GACACGAACGAAAATAATGGTGTCATTAAGGCGATTGAACAAGTAATTAGTGAGACGAAATAAAGAAAAAAGACTTCCCATTGTAGTATGAGCACTATAGGAATTACTCCATAAAAAATCAGCTGAACCGCTCTCATGAGCTCTTCAGCTGATTTTTATCTTTCCATTTGCCTAATTACTTGTTATTAATATAGTAGTCTCTACTCCGAACGAGGCATCCTTTGTTTTGATTGTTCAATATAAAAAAATATGCTACAATGTATTTACAAAATATCTTTACAAAGAGGTGGTTATTATGGCAAGTACTCAGCCAGTGAATTTCAGAGCAGATTCTGCTTTCTACCAACAAACAAAAGAAATACTAGCAGATGAAAAGATAACTTTATCTGATGTATTCAACGCAGCACTTCGTAAAATTGCAACTGGTGCAGTTGACCCTAAAGAATTTGTATTCAGTGATTCTCAGGAAACACAATATCAAATTGCCTTTGAAGATTTGAAAAAGGAGATTTTACTTGGTCATCAGGACATTCAACAAGGTAAACTAACTTCTTTAGCAGATGTGAGAAAGGAATTTGGTCTTGATTAATCATAAACGTTACCATGTGTTTCTTACAGAACAAGCAAAAAAAGATTTACGAGAGATACATGACTATATTGTCATAAATTTCTACAGCCAACAATCAGCAGATGGAAAACTCGACCTTATTCTAACAGCTCTTGAAACATTGAAAACTTTTCCAGAAGCTTGTCCATTAGTTTCTAGCAGAGGCTATGGAGAATTGACGGATGATGGTAAACACTATCGTTATATGCCGATTGAGAACTATTTGGCATTTTACTATATTGAAAACTATAATGTCTACGTTGCTAGAATATTGAGTTCAAAGCAAAATTGGGCTAAGTTGTTTAATAAATGATAGAATCATTAAAAAAACTTATTTGATGGAGAAATTAGAATGTTTAGTGTGAGAAAAATTGGGAGTTTTATACTAGCCTTTGTTCTTTTAATAATTGGATCTATTTTAGAAGGAATAGTTCCTAAGGAAATTGGACGCGGAATTGATTCAATTCAGTCTGGTTTATCAGTATATAGTACATTTAGTGGTATTTTATTGCTAATTTTAATGGCTTTTATTTGTAGTAGAATAGGCTTAATTGGAATAAAATTACTTACTGTATCCGCTATAGGTACTTTGAGAACTTATTTATATTCTTTTTGGAATTATAAGAACTATAAAAAAATTGATGGCATTAAAAAAGGTGAGTTTTCACAAATTATTAATGATGATTTACAAAATATTGAAAATTTCACAATTGAGTCATTTGTAGAAATATTAGTCACGGTCATTGGATTTGTAATTGCAGCGATAAATATTTACCTAATTTCTCCAATATTATTTTTGACCTTATCCATATTGTATTCAATATATTTCTTACCATTTAGCAAACTCGTGAAGAAACAAAAAATGTTACAAATTGAACAGAGAGAAAAAAAGAAAATTTTAAAAGTTTTTACACAAGAGTATATAACCAATAAAGAGAAATCATATTTTCTTTATTCTGGCAATTATATACAAAAACAAGTTTATTCTCTATCAGATAAAATCAATGAGTTAACTGTTAATATTAATTTATCAACTAATCAAACTAAGTTATTACCTAGAACCATTGATTCTATTGGACCAGGACTTATTATAATTTTAGGAGGTATGAAAGTTATCTCTGGGGAAATTTCAATTGGTGAATTAGTATCAGTCATAACTTACTTAAGTTATTTTAGTTCTCCTTTTAAATATACCATGACTTTTATTTCATCTATTCAAGAAATTTTAATATCATATTCTAAAGTATATAATTTAATAAAGCGACTAAAAGAGGAAGACCCCCAAGACAAACCATCAAAAATTTATCAGATAATTAGTCTATTAAACAATAATGTACATGGATACTTTCTTATAAAGGGTAAAAATGGTGTGGGAAAATCAACGCTTTGTAGAGAATTATATTTTAATGATTCATATTTAAAAAAAGAATATAAAATGTTTGTTCCGCAAGACTTTACATTTATAAAAGGTACTGTTGAAGAAAATTTAATGAGAGATGATCTATCTAAATTTTCTAAGTTATTAGATATTATTCCAGAATTAAATACAAATTTAAGTGAAGAAAACGATTTATCAACGGGGCAAAAAGCAATTATCAATCTTATTCGTCAAACCAATTTTGAGGCGCAAGTTATAATAATTGATGAGTTAGGTGCTAATGTTGACGAAAATGTCAGAAGACGCATTGAAGAATTTTTTGTTGAGTATTTTTCTGATAGATGCATTTTTGAGGTTACTCATTTAGAAAAAGGAATAGTACCGTCAAGAATAATAACAGACATCATAGAGGTTTAGTATGAAAAAAATATCGAAGATTTTATTGAAAAGTAATATATTTAAGCTATTATTCATTTCATTGATTGTCTTACTAAGATCAATAGTATTATTATTTCCAGCAATACTTATAAAATATGCAATAAATTATAGCATTCCTAAGTTTGATGTATTTTCATTATTTTTCTTAGGAGGAATGGTTGCTATTATTCCTTTTTTTACCAATTATTTAATATCTTTAGACCTGAAAATTTCAAGTTTTATATTGGATAATAGTTTAAGTCTTATAGATAGACTTGTAAATAAATCATTGACTACGCCAAAAAATGACAGTGCATATTTATACTATATTTCAAAAGGTGTAAATGAAATTAGTTCTTTTTTTTATCGAGATATTGGTAGCTTATTGTGGTGTCTTGCTACTATTGGATTAGGAATGATTTACATATTGATAGAGAATATAATAATTTTTTTAGTTATAGTTATAATATTTCTTAGCGTATATTTTTTACTTAGTATATTTTACAAAAAATTGATAGTAGTTGAAGATATGAGAATAAACAAAACGATTCATTTACAATCAATTTCCCAGAACCTGGATGATTTAGGCATAAAATCGTTTTATAATGAAAAATTAAATTATAAATTTATACATGAAATAAATAAAGTCAATGATGAGATAATTGCTTTATCTAGGAAAAGAAATATCTTAGAACAATTAATAACCTCAGTTATTAAATTTGTCAACAGTTCTATGGTTGTAATTATTGTTTGTTTGGGATCATACCTTATTGGCAGAGGAAGCATTGGTAGTATAGTTTCTATTTATCAAATAAGCATCTGGATGATACCAGCAATGACACTCTTGATTCAACTGTCTATAAAATTTAGTAGTATTAATATCAAAGTCGATACACTCGAAGAACTAGTAAATGTAAAAGATAGGGAACAAAAACATAAACAATCACTTTTAGAGAAAAAAGACTATTTTGAAATAATGAGTGGTTCTTATGGTAATTCTAAGCTGGATAAAAATATAATATTAACAAAAGGGAAAATATATCTATTTACAGGTGCAGTAGGAATTGGAAAAAGTTCGTTTCTATCTAACTTCGTAAGGCGACAGGAAGAGTATTTTAATAATATTTGGTATAGCCAAACAACCCCAATTATTTTTTCCGATACAATTATAAATAATATACGATTAAATCAGAATATTTCAGAACGAAAAATAATAGAATTATTGAATATCCATAATTTCCCTAAAATAATTTGTGATCGTTTTTATGAAGAGGTAAATTTTAATACTCTGTCTGGTGGTGAAAGACAACTAATTGAATTTGCAAGACTGTTAATCAGGGCTGTAGAATTTGACATATTAATTTTTGATGAGTCCTTTAGTGCAATAGATCCCGTTACATTCGGTAAAATTTGGAAAGTTTTTATAAATAACTTTTCTGATAAGACTATTATTATCGTTTCTCATAAAAAATTAGAAAGTATAGTTTTTGATTTTGAAGTTAAATTTAATGATTATTTTGAGGTAAGAAAAGATGAAAAAAATATTTTTTAATATAGAAAAGTGAAGTCTTCTTTTCTTACGTACCCATATCATTCAAAAGAACAGAAAAAAGACTTCCCATTGTAGTATGAGCACTAGAAGCCAACTGGCTTCTAGCGCAGGAAAATTTGAGACCCAGGCTCAAATTTTAGCCAAGAGACACCGCTGGTGGCTACTGGCGTCCTAATACTACAATCTAAGAAGTCTTCTTTTTTACGCATTCATGTCATTCCCAAGAAAAGAAAAAAGACTTCTCCATTGTAGTATGAGCACTAGAAGCCAACCGGCTTCTAGCGCAGGAAAATTTGAGACCCTAGGCTCAAATTTTAGCCAAGAGACACCGCTGGTGGCTACTGGCGTCCTAATACTACAATCATTAGAAGTCTTTTATCTTATTCGCCCTCAACCGTGAAAATCGAAGCAAACTCATCCG
>NZ_CAUQNQ010000100.1:0-4280 GCF_963519265.1 uncultured Gemella sp.
GCTAATCCATCTAAACCAACATATTTGTACCAAAGAGCACTGTTACCCATTTCTAGTGATACACGTCGGCGGATATTTAATGGTAGTAATTCCTCTTTATATTCTTTAGATTGTTCTTCAAATAATTCTACTGATGGCATACTTACTACGCGTACTTTAGAACCATCTTTTTCTAGTTCACGTGCTACATCAATTGCTAATGCAACTTCTGAACCTGTTGCGATTAAAATAGTATCGAAGTCTGCTGCTGTTTCATAAACAACATATGCACCTTTAGCAACTTTTTCGAATGAAGAATTTTCTAAGATTGGTAGGTTTTGACGAGTTAGAACAATTGAAGTTGGTCTATCGTTAGTTTTTTGTGATAAGTACCAAGCAGCTTGTGTTTCAGTCGCATCAGCTGGTCTGAATACATAAGTATTTGGTATTGTTCTTAATGATGCTAAGTGCTCGATTGGTTCGTGAGTTGGACCGTCTTCACCAACTGCAATACTATCGTGAGTAAATACATATGTTACTGGTAGATTTTGTAATGCTGATAGTCTTAATGCACCTTTTAGATAGTCTGAGAATACGAAGAATGTACCACCGAATACACGTACACCACCGTGTAACATCAATCCGTTTAATACAGTAGCCATTGCAAATTCACGAACACCAAATTGAACATTACGTTCTGTTCTGTGTGCATCATCTTGTAAGTTATCACCTTTAATAAATGTCATGTTCGAGTGAGAAAGGTCAGCCGAACCTCCGAAGAATGTTGGTAATACTGCTGCAACACTGTTAATAGCATCTTGAGAAGAGTTACGAGTTGCTTGAGCTTCTCCTACATTTTTAAATGAGAAACTTTCTTTAGATAAGCGGCTGATATCTTCACGAGATAGAACTTCTTCTAATTCTTTCGCTAATTCAGGGTATGCCGCTTTATAATCGGCATATAATTTTTCCCATTTAGCATATTCATTTTCTCCACGGTCTGCTACATTAGCCTTGAAATCAGCGTATACATCTGCAGGGATATCGAATGGTTCATTTTCCCAACCAATTTCTTTTCTGAATAATGCAGTCTCTTCATCACCTAGTGGAGCTCCGTGAACACCATTTGTTCCTTGTCTATTAGGAGAACCAGCTCCGATAATAGTTTTAACTTCGATTAATGTTGGTTTATCAGATTTTTTGGCTTGTTCAATTGCAACATTAACCGCTTCAACATTTGCACCATCTTCAACTAGAATTGTATTCCAACCATATGCTTCATATCTAGCACGAACATTTTCTGAGAATGCATCTTTAGTTTCACCATCTAAACAAATATCATTTGAATCATATAATACTACAAGTTTATTTAATTTTTGTACCGCTGCAAAACTTGAAGCTTCAGAAGCAACACCTTCCATGATATCCCCATCACCACAAATTACATAAGTATAGTGATCAAATAGGTCATATTCTTCTTTATTATATTTAGCAGCTAAGTATCTTTCTGCTAAAGCCATACCAACTGCTGTAGAAATACCTTGACCAAGTGGTCCAGTCGTAGCATCGATACCTTTAGTATGCCCAAACTCAGGGTGTCCTGGTGTTTTAGAACCCCATTGACGGAAGTTTTTAACTTCTTCTAATGATACATCTTCAAATCCTGATAAGTGTAATAGAGAGTATAATAACATTGATCCGTGTCCTGCTGATAATACGAATCTATCTCTGTTTATCCAATCTGTTTTCTTAGGGTTTACTCTTAAATGTTTAGTAAATAAAGAATAAGCCATTGGTGCCGCACCCATTACTACTCCAGGGTGTCCTGATTTTGCTTTATTAATCGCATCAACACCTAAAACTTTTATCGCGTTAACTGATTTTTGTGACATAAAATGTCCTCCTAAATTATAATTCTATTCTACCAGATATAGCTCTTGATAAAGTAACTTCATCAACATATTCAATATCACTACCGAAAGAAATACCTTGAGCTATTCTAGTAACTCTTATATCTGTATTTTTTAAATATCTCGAAATAAAACTCGCTGTTCCCTCTCCCTCTGGTGAAGAGTTGGTAGCAAGTATTATCTCTTTTACTGTTTCATCTTGTGCTCTTTCAAAAAGAGATTTTATATTAATATCTAAAGGACCAATTCCATCCATCGGAGAAATTAATCCATCAAGCACATGATACACTCCCCTATATTGTTGCATATTTTCCATAGCAACTAAGTCATTATCATTGGCAACTACACAAATAGTCGACTTATCTCTTCCAGGATCCGAACAAATATCACATACGTGTTCTTCACTAAGTCTTCCACATACTTCACAATTAGTTAATTTTTCTTTAAGATTTACTAAACTATCTGCGAAGTTTTTAATATCATTATCATGCATTTTCAAAGTGTGAAATGCCAATCTTACAGCTGTCTTCTTCCCTATTCCTGGTAATAAGGAATAACTTTCTATTAAATCTAAAATTGGTTTTGGATATTGCATCTTATAGACCTGGGATACTTAATCCGTTTGTAAATTTACCTAATGTTTCTTCTTTTAGTTTAGTTGATTTTTCTAATGCATCATTTACTGCTGTTAACACTAAATCTTGAAGCATTTCAATATCTTCTGGATCTACTACTTCTTCTTTAATTTTAATATCTAAAATTTTACCATCTCCATTAGCAATAGCTGTAACCATACCTCCTGATACAGTTCCTTCAACCGTTTGATCTTTTAATCCTTCTTGGGCTTCTAACATATCTTTTTGCATTTTTTGCATCTTTCTCATCATTTGTTGCATATTTCCCATTCCGCGCATAATATTTCCTCCTAATGTCTAATTATATTATAATTCTATTTAAAATTTTACAACTTGTCAATAATTTGCAATTTATTTCAAATTATTTCAATTTCTTCGATATTTTTTTCAAATGTTATTTCTAATCATTTGTTTCTACAATTATGTCTCCAAATAGTTCATCTATTTTCGTAAGATTCGGTTCTTCAACTTCAAAATTTTCTTCGGCAATTTCCTGCACTGGATTTTTCAATTCATCTTCCAAGACTTCATATTGATGATCTTGTAAAGTATATAAGGTATAATCGACACCTATAAATCTCTTAAATAGACTCTCTAAATATTTTTTATATTTGGAATTTGGTGCCATTTTTACCATATTATCTACTTCATTAAATACTAGTAAACCTCCTTCTTTTGAAGAAGCTATTAGTTTACAAGATTTAAATAATTCGCGCATCGTCGCTACTTCTGAATTATTGGTATTTAAACTCTCATTGATTATCCTAATAAAAACATTTGATGCATATTCTGTAAGATTAGGACTTGATTCCTTCATAAGATTAAGTATTTTATCTTTATCTTTAATTATTACTTCTTTAATTTCTTCTTTCGAAGTACTATCCCAACCTAATTGTACTTGCTGTTTCTCATCAACGTTATTATTTATTTTACTTTGTATATTAAGTTGAATATTACTATTCTGTGAAACTTCATTTATATTATTTATTTCTGTTCTTAGTTGGAACAATTTATCTTCTAACATTTTAACTCTATTTTCTAGGTCAATAGTTCTTGTATTTGATACCGAACTATCTACACTAGTACTTATGTTAGTTTCAATAGTATTAGCTTCTTTAGAACAGATTTTCACTATACATATTTGCATATAACTCATATATTCCGTAGAGAATCTAATAAATTGTTCTGTTTGTGATAAATACTCTATTATTTTATAGAAGTAGTCAAAACTAACACTATCTATTTCTGCAGCAATTTTATCAACATTATATGCAGTGTGTTTAGTATCTTTTAGATTCTTATATACTACAATATCCCTAGTTACATTTATTAAGTCATTAAGTAGTAACTTAGTATCTTTTGCTTGAGCTACAAATTCATTATATTTTAATAGTGATTTTGTAACGTCTCCCTGTAATAAACCTCTATAAAATTCTAGTATATCATCTTCACTTATTGATGAAGTAACTTCTAATATGTGATTTAACGTTATCTCTTCAGAATAATTAGATACTTGATCCAATATGCTAATCGCATCTCTTAGACCACCTTTTGCAAGAGTTGCAATTTTTTCAATCGCCGCTTCTTCTATAACTAAACTTTCTTCTTTTGCAATATATTTTAACCTGTCTATCAATTGTTCTTGAGATAAATTTTTAAATTCAAATCTTTGGCATCTTGATAAAATAGTTGCAGGTATTTTATGAATTTCTGTAGTGGCAAGTATAAATATTACATGTGCCGGTGGTTCTTCTAA
>NZ_CAUQNQ010000101.1:0-4256 GCF_963519265.1 uncultured Gemella sp.
TACAGGCGTTGACGGCTGAGTTGAGTCACCTTGTTTCCCTGATGCCTCTGGTTGTGCCGGCGTTCCTGGTTGTACTGGTTGCCCCTCTTTTCCTGAGGCTTCTGGTTTTACAGGCGTTGACGGCTGAGTTGAGTCACCTTGTTTCCCTGATGCCTCTGGTTGTACTGGTTTCTCTTGTTTCTCTGGAACTGATGGCTTCTCTTCTTTTGTCCCTCTTACTATAATTTTATCTATTTTTTCCTTGTTCTCTACAGTTATTTTTTCTATAACTTCTCCCGTCGTATTATTTAAAATATACGTCGTTGTCGTAATATTTTTACCATCTTCTCCTTCTGTTTTTACAAACTCTTTACCTTTATCTAACAAAGCATCTTCTTCATAAACAACTTCCCTTGGAATTGTAGTTTCTTTTATTTTTGTCTTAATTCCTTTTGTTATAACTGTATTTACAGCATCTGTTCTTGCTGAAGTTCTACTTATTTCTTCTACAGTATTCGTCTTTTTATTTAATCTTGATTTTATAGTTGTAACAACTTTACCATCTTTTCCAGTAAATTCACTGATATAACCATAATCTTTTGTTTCATCACCAGTGTAAGTTACTTTTAATGGAAGCTTTTCTTCTTTAGTTGTTGTAATTATTTCTCCATACAAAGCTTTAACATTCACGTTTACATCTACTAAATCAAAACTGTCATCATTATATACTACTTTTACTCTTCCCTCTTTATTTCCAGAACTTGAAGTACTTGCTTCAGTTTCCCATATAATTTTTTTTATAGGTAGAGTATTTTTCTCAATAAATAATTCCGCGTTAGGCTTATCTCCTTCATAAAGTTCATAAGATTTCTTAATTGGTTCATAATAATCTTTTTGGGTTTTATTTAAAATAGATGAAGCTTCACTTATTTCTTTTTCCAAATTAGCAAATTTATTTTTTTCTTCCACTAATTTATCGTAAGTTTCTATTCCGTCTAAATTCCCCTTAACTTCTTTTAAAAGATTATTATAGTTATTCAACAATTCATCTTTTTGACCATTAAACTCAGTTACTACTTCTACTGGTTTTAATGAAGTATCTGTATTTTTAAACATTTCCAATTTATTCGTAGTTTTTGCTATCTCATCTGTCAATAAAGTTTTATCTAATTTTAAGCCACTAACAGACGTTTTATATTCTTCTAACAATATTTCCAATTCTTTAGTTAAAGCTTTTATATCTGATTGTTTGGCACTACTATTTTTTAACAATTCTTCAACTTTTTGCAGTTTAGTGTCTAATTCTACTTTTTTTGCATTATAACGATTTTTTGTTTCCACAGTTTTATGCTCTGTGTCTACTTTCTTCTCTTTCTCACCAGATGCTTTTTGTTTAATAGCTTTTAACTCCTCAAAATTTGGTAATACTTTTACTACTACATTTATATTAGGATTTACCGTTTTTCCTAGATAACTAATTGTTACTGGTAAAACATGATTTACCGCTGTCGGTTGAATTTCATCAGGAATATTTATATTCAATGTTGCTGTATTAGGTAAATTGTCTAAATTTAATTTTTTTAATACTTCTTCTCTTGATATTTTATTTAACGCTAATATTTCTACTGGATTTTGATCTTTCAATGAAATTTTTATATTCTCATTTACTATTTTTCTTACTTCTTCATCCGTTGGCTCTGCTATTTTTAAGTTTTTCAGTATTAGATTTTCTTTCCCTTTACCGTTTACTCTAGTTCTTTCACCTATATTAAAATTATCATCATCATTCAACATTGCTGTGAAATAAGCATTAGAACTATGTTCTCCTCCCTCTATGTAGGTCATAACATCTTTATCATTATATAATAATCCTACTAAACTATCTCCCCTCATTCCATAATGTTTAATTTTTCCTTGTTTTGCTAATTCCTTACTTAAAATACTTTTCTTATATAAATCACCATTTGTTCTCGAAGCATTGATTTTTGGAGCATTAAACGTTGTAGCTTTTTTAAAAACATTATTGTAAAAGTTTATATATTTTTTAGCCGCAGAATCAATCCAATACCCATTTTCCTCATTAGCTAACCTATTTAGCTTGACTACAGCACGTTGAGTCAAATATCCTCCTAAAGAATGTCCCGTAATATAAAAATTCTTAATGTCTTCTCTTATACCTATCTCTTTTATTATTTCTTCTATTTCTTGACCTTGCTTTGGATCTTGTCCTACTGCAATAACCCCGTCATTAGTAACATCCGCACCACCCTTAGTTCCTCTTATCGCAAGAACATGAACTAAGCCGCCTGGTAAAATCGGCAACGCACTTTTACTTTTAAATAATACTGCATCAAGTCCACTTGCATTATGATAAGTCTTATCGATTTCCCAATATGGAGAAAACTCATTATGTATAAGTTCATACACGTTTCTGGCTTTTGGATCATCTGCTACAGCATTATCAGTCTTAGTCCACTTATAATCTTTATTTAAAACTTTTTTAATATACTCATCATCACGATATACTAATTTCATAAACATAGCCATATCTCGATCCGTTACATACCACTTGAAATTATCGTCATCCCCTGATTTACTTAAATTACTTTGATCATGATCTGTAATTCCATCACCATCGGTATCTTTTAAAAATGGATGTCCATAATATCCATAGTAAGTCTTTCCAGCTTTTTCATAAATATAAATTTCACTACCATTTTTTGCACTATCTCCATCCTTATCTTCATTTGCTTTTAATGGCGTTTTTCCAAAAAGTAAATTATCAATTCTACCATCTTCTGTCGTTATTAAACCTTTTGAGATTTTCACAAAATCATCATCAGTTGCAAATCTCTTTGCAGATTCTCGTTCTAATTCCGTTGATCTTTTTCTTCTAGTTTTAGGTTTCTCTTCCGCAGCTTTTTCTATAGAACTTTTCTCTTCTACTGAATTATTTTTCCCTTTGATTCCAGAAACAGACTTTTCTTGAATAGCTTTCTCTTCCGCTAAATTATTTTTCTCTTTAGTCCCTGAACCAGGCTTTTCTTGAGTGGTTTTTTCTTCTACTAAATTGTTTTCTTCACCTGGTGTTGAAGCAGTTTTTTCTATGTCTTTTGGTTTTTCTGTTACGATTGCTTCACTCTTATATGTTTCTTTTGTTTTTTCCTTTTCTATAATAGTGTTATTTTCTTTATGTATATTTTCACTAGTATTTGCTTCATTTGCTAAAGCTGGTGATGCTAAAAATATAAAAGCTCCTACTAATACTGAAAATGTTCCAACACTAAATTTCTTAATAGAATATTTTAATACTCTTTTTTGGTCTTTATTTGCCATGGGTACTCCTTACTATTATAATTTTTTTATACTAGATTGACAGATAAACATAAAAAATAAAATCAATAAATCTAGTTTTTATATCAATGCCTACAAGATACGAAAAAAATCAAAAATATATATTTGATATATGAGGTTGAACTAAAACTCCTAAATATTTAAAAAAATTTATATAAAAACTTATAAGCACAATAGCTTATTAATATCTAACTTCGCTTTATAAAAACTTTTTAGATATCTAATAAATTTTATAAGACAGAACCGACAACATCAATTTCTCTGAAATCATGATTTTTGAGCCACTCCCATCTAATATGCTATATTATAAGCTAGATTACTCTAACAAATTTTACTAAATATAACTATACTTATTAGAAATTTTCATGAAAATACATTACGATCATTTCATACTCATTTCCCTATTAAATAAAATAACTTCTGCAAAATAAAATTAATAAACTATTGAAAAATAAAAGATATATAATTAATTATATATTTTTTCATCAAACCCAATTCCCTTATCTATAACAATGTCCATTTTTCTTTTAAATGGATTATATCCCTTAAACTCTATTTTAGAATTTTAATATTTATTTGTCAAGAATTTATAACAAATACTGTCTCTGTTCAAAATCACAATATTATTATATTTACACCATAAATTCGTTCCTGATAAATAAAATTATAAATAATAAAATACAAAACTATCTACTATGACGCTGAGCAAAAAGTCTCAAATTTTATGAACATAACAGTTTATCAATATCTAAATTCGCTTTATGAAGGTCTTTTTGATATATAAACCCTCCTTATAACAAAACTTTTAGATATCTAATAAAGATAGTGTATAATATTTTGTGTAAACAGAAAAGTCAAGAGAAGTTGGAAAAAAAGACATAGAAAAAAGAGACTCCTAGGTGTAAAATAAAGTTAACGACAAC
>NZ_CAUQNQ010000102.1:0-4139 GCF_963519265.1 uncultured Gemella sp.
ATAAAAATTCCATAACAGCAAATTCAGTCGCATTTATTGGATAATTCTTTAAAGTTTTCTTTAAATCACCTACTAATAAATTACTTGCTCTCATAATTCCAATAACTGCTTTAAACTCATTATTCATAAGGATTCTCCTGCTTTTATTATACACTTATTTATCTCGTAGTTATCTCGAATATGAGATAATTATACTTTATTAACTTTACATTGTCAAAGAAATAATATTAAAAGACATCTAGAGATAATTCTCTAAATGCCTTTTGTTTTATTCTGCAAATTGACTTTGATATAATTCTGAATAGAAACCTTTTTGTTCTAATAATTCATCATGGTTACCTTGTTCAATAATATCTCCATCTTTTAATACTAATATTTTATCTGCATTTCTAATTGTTGACAGACGGTGAGCAATAACAAATGTAGTACGACCTTCCATAAGTTTATTCATAGCTTTTTGGATTAATACTTCTGTACGTGTATCTACACTCGAAGTTGCCTCGTCAAGAATTAATATAGGTTTATCAGCAAGAATTGCACGAGCTATAGTTAAAAGTTGCTTTTGACCTTGTGAAATATTTGAAGCATCTTCATTTAATTCCATATTGTAGCCACCCGGTAAAGTTTTAATAAAGTGGTGAATATGAGCTGCTTTAGCCGCTTCTATTACTTCTTCATCTGTAGCATCTAATCGACCATAACGAAGATTCTCCATTATCGTTCCTTTAAATAACCAAGTGTCTTGTAGTACCATTGTGAAGTAAGAACGCAATTCGGGTCTGTCAAGTTTAGAGATATCTTTTCCATCAATATAGATACTTCCTCCATTAATATCATAGAATCTCATAAGAAGTTTAATCATCGTTGTTTTACCTGCACCCGTAGGACCAACGATAGCAACCATCTCTCCTTTTTTAACATCACTAGTAAAGTTTTTAATAATTATTTGATCTTCTACATATCCAAATTTTACTTTATCGAATACTACATTACCTTCTTTATTAGTAACTGTTTCAAGAACTTCTGCATTTTCTTCATCTTTAGCATCTAAGAACTCAAATACTCTTTCACCAGCAGCTGCCATTTTTTGAATTTCTGACATAGACTGAGCTATTTGACCTATTGGTTGAGTAAAGTTTCTAATATATTGGATAAAAGCTTGAATATCCCCTACACCAATAGTTCCTTTAGAAACTAATAATCCACCTGAGAAAACAATACCTACATAACCAAGGTTACCAACAAAGTTAATCACAGGAAACATTAATCCTGAGAAGAAGTTTGCTTTCCATGATGATGTATATAATTGTTTATTTTTATCATTGAATTCTTTTACACTTTTTTCTTTATAGTTGAATGCTGCAATAATATTTTGACCTGAGAAACTCTCTTCAACCTGTCCATTTACATCAGAAAGCATATCTTGTTGACTTTTGAAATATTTTTGACTCCATTTTGTTATAGCACCTAAAAGTATTCCCGAAACAGGAATTAAAGCTAACGCAATTAGAGTCATTATAGGACTTATCGTAAACATCATTACCAATACCCCTAATACCATTGCTGTATTTGAAATTATCTGAGTAAAACTTTGATTTAGTGATTGACCTAATGTATCTACATCATTAGTAACACGAGATAAAGTTTCACCTACTGTACGTTGTTCAAAATAACCAACAGGTAAAGTATTTATTTTTTTACTTATATCTTTACGAATATCATATGTCATTTTTTGAGAAACATTACTCATCAGCCATCCTTGAATAAACATAAACAGTGATGACAGTATGTATAAACCTAATACAGTAAGTAAAATTCCCGCTATTTTTTCAAAATTTATACTACCTTCATTACTAATTTTAGCAACTAATCCTTCGAATAATTCTGTAGTTGCATGTCCCATAATCTTAGGTCCTACAATACCAAATACTGTACTTGCTAATGCAAAGAATACTATCAAAATACTTGAAACTTTATACTGTGTAAACATCAATTTGATAATTCTTTTTAACGTCCCAGAAAAATTATTAGCTTTTTCTATTTTTTGATTTCTATCCATGATGTTTACCTCCTTTTTGTAATTCTTCTTCACTAAGTTGGCTTTCTGCAATTTCTAAATATGTTGGACAAGTTTCTAGAAGTTCTTGGTGTTTTCCAACTCCTACTATCTTACCTTCATTCATTACGATAATCTTATCTGCATTTAAAATTGTTGCGATACGTTGGGCAACTATTATAGTAGTTACACCAGCCATTTCTTCTCTTAAAGTTTTTCTTAATTTAACATCTGTTTTATAATCTAATGCCGAAAAACTATCGTCAAAAAGAAGTATCTTAGGATTTTTCGCTAATGCACGAGCAATTGAAAGACGTTGTTTTTGTCCACCAGAAACATTTGATCCGCCTTGAGAAATCTCACTATTAAATTTATTCTCTTTTTCATTAATAAATTCTATTGCTTGAGCAATTTTAGCAGCTTTTCTCATTTGTTCATCAGAAATATTTTCATCAGCAAATTTAATATTTGATTCGATATTACCACTGAATAAAACTCCTTTTTGAGGGACAAACCCTAAAGTGTCTCTTAATTTACTTAAACTTATATCTCGAATATTAACTCCATCAATTAAAATTTCACCTTCACTAGCATCGAAATATCTAGGAATCAAATGAAGTAATGTAGATTTACCACTACCAGTACTTCCTATAATTGCAGTTGTTTTTCCAGCTTCCGCTTCAAAACTAATATTACTAAGCACTGGACTATCAGCTCCATCAAATGTAAAGCTAACATTATCAAATTTAAGTGCACCTACTACATCTTGAAGCTTACTATCATCAATATGTTTACTATCTACGACAGTAACCTCTGTTTCCAGTACTTCATTAATACGACCAGCTGCGACTTCCGCACGAGGTAATTGCATCATTAAGAATGTAAAGAATAAGAATGACATTACTATCTGCATTGTATATGTTATAAACGCCATCATATCCCCAACTTGAATACTACCAGCATCTATATTTTTTCCACCAACCCAGATTATTAATAATGCAATACCATTCATAATTAGCATAATCATTGGCATAAGCGCTGATAAAGTTCTATTGATGAAAAGTTGCTCATTTTTTAAAACTGTATTTTCTTTATCAAATCTTTCTTCTTCATATTTTTCACGACCAAAAACGCGAATTACAGAAATACCAGTTAATGCTTCACGAGTTACCAGGTTTACTCTATCAATTAGCTTTTGCATAATTTTAAATTTCGGCATTACTAAAAATGAAATTATTCCTAATGTTAAACCTAAGACACCTACACCTAATGCAATTATCCAAGTCATTCCAGTATCAGTTTGAGTAACTTTATAAACCCCGTAAACTGCCATCATCGGCGCATATATTGCGATAAATAACATCATATTTAAAGCATTTTGGATTTGTTGAATATCATTTGTACTTCTTGTAATTAGTGAAGCTGTAGAAAATTTATCAATATCTTGTTTAGAAAATGATAATACCTTGTTATAAAGTTTTTCTCGTAAGTTATAAGCTATTTTTGAAGAAATTCTACTCGCTATAAAGTTCGAAATAATACTTCCAATACCTGAAATAAATGTTACGATTATCATCATTATTCCAACTTTTTTTAGGTAATTTTTTCTAATCTCATTAGTATCAATTCCTACATTATTTCTATACTCTTCTTTAACATAACGAATACCAGCTTGTTTTGTTATCATATCAGCTGAACTTCCTAAGTCACTAATTGATTTATTTTTTTGTTCTATTAAACTATCTTTCTTGACTAGTCCTAGTTTGACACCTTCTGCAACCTTATCTAAATCTAAGTTTTCAGATTTTGCACCAGATACAACAGTTATAGCGTTTTTAAATATATCATTTAGTTCGCTACGTTCTTGTTCACTTATACTATCAAGTTTATAAACATCACCATCTTTAGTGTATTTAGCCGTAACTTTTTTAATCTCATCATCAGTCATAAATAATTGTAACTCTTTAAATGATTTTTCACTTATTTTTTCTGGTACAGCATCTTGGATACCGCTTTGTTGAATACCTTTATCGACAATATTACTTGTATATGTCGGAAGTGCTAGCTCTGCTACAACACGAAC
>NZ_CAUQNQ010000103.1:0-4098 GCF_963519265.1 uncultured Gemella sp.
AATAGTTATTTACTAATTATCGATACAGGAGTTGTTGGAATTACTAAAGAAACTCTAAAACATATAGCGGATAATTATGACAAATATGAAAATTATATTGCTGAATTAGGCGAAATTACCGATTTAGTAATTAAACCATTAAAAAATAAAGAAATCAATCTTGTCGGACAATATATGTACAAAGCTCACGACTTATTACAAAAGCTTGGAGTAAGTCACGTTAGCAACGATGAGGTTGTGGAAATTTGTAAAAATAATAATGCAGTCGGTGCCAAACTAACTGGTGGTGGCGCTGGTGGATGTTGCATTAGTCTTAGCAAAACAAAAGAAAATGCATTAGAAATTCAAAATGCATTAAAAGAGAAAGGATATTCATCATGGATAGTTACAGTTTAGGTTATGCTAATATTGCCCTAGTAAAGTACTGGGGGAAAAAATCTAAAGATCCTGTCTTACCTTATAATCCTAATATTTCTTTAAGATTAGACAATCTTTTATCAAAAACAAAAATCGAGAAAAATGATAATAATATTGATGAATTTTATATCAATGACGAAAAACAAAGTCAAGAAGAAGTAGATAAAATGATTAAGTTCATCTCTAAATTCACACCAACTAATCGTGAAGCTATAACTATAAGAAGTTATAATACTGTACCAACTGCTGCAGGGCTTTCTTCAAGTTCTAGTGGCACTATGGCTTTAGTTCTTGCTTGTAATAAATATTTTAAATTAAACAAAACTACTAAAGAATTAGTTGAAATAGCTAAAGAAGGATCTGGTTCTTCTTGTCGAAGTTTTTATAAACTTGCTGCATGGCTTGAAGATGGAAGTGTTGAAGAATTGGAGTGCTCTTTAGATTTTGGAATGATGGTTCTTGTAGTTAACGAGGATAGAAAGAAAATTTCTAGCCGTGTCGCTATGGAACGCTGTGTTCAAACATCAACAACATTCGATGCTTGGGTTGAAAAAGCTAAAGGTGATTTTGTATTAATGAAAGAAGCTTTAAAAAATGCTGATTTCGAAAAAATTGGCGAAATTACAGAAAGTAATGCTTTAGCTATGCATGGTACTACTTCTACATCTACTCCTAGCTTCTCATTCTTAACAGAAGAGAGTCACATGGCGATGGATATTGTAAAAGAACTACGTTCTAAAGGTTATAAATGTTACTTCACAATGGATGCTGGTCCGAATGTGAAAGTACTTTACTTAAGGGAAGACCAAGACAAATTATATGAGGAAATTTCAAAATTATGGAAGAAAAAAATCATTTTGTGCATGGAGTAGCCTACGGTAAACTCTATCTCGCTGGAGAATATGCGATTTTAGAGGATTACGCTTCTGCACTAATAACAAGTGTTCCTAAAAAAATTACAGTATTTGTAGAAAAAAGTGATAAAACTACTATCTTCGATACTATCAATAAAACCAAAGTTGGATTATTAGAAGAAAATAGTAACTTCACTCTTGTTCAACAATTTATTCTATTTTTAACAGAATATACAAATTGTAATAAAACATTTTCTCTTACTATTTATAATGAACTTCACAATGACGATAAAAAATACGGTTTAGGTTCTTCTGGTGCCGTACTTGTGGCTATAGCTCGCGCTATATTATCATTTGAAAATGTAGCTTATAACGATTTAACTATTTTTAAACTAGTCGCCCTATTCAATATCAAACACAGTCTAAGTGGATCTATGGGTGACGTTGCTGCGAGCATTAATGATGGTATTACATATTACGAAAAATTTAACGCTGACTTCGTTAATAATATGATTCATCAAGACAAATCTGTTAAAGAAATAATAAACTCAAATTGGGATGGTCTTCGTATCGAAAAAGTTCATCCAAAAGCTGATTTAAGCATACTAGCACGTTGGACTGGTGAAGCTGTAGATACGAAAGAGCACGTAAAACTTTGGAAAAAACATAAAGACAACTACAAAGAAGAATTTAGAATTTTTGTTGAAACTTCTAATACGCTAGTAAAAACTTTAAAAGAGAATTTAGAAGAAACAGATGCTACGTCTGCTTTAAGCACTATACGAAAACTTAGAGAAAACCTACTTTATTTAGAAAGTTTCTCTAAGATACCAATGGAAACAAAAGCAATGAAAAACTATATTGAAAGTCATTCGGCTGGTAAGCAAAGTGGTTCAGGCAGTGGTGACATTGTATTAGGATTCGAGAAAAATAACGATAAGTATCAGCTACAACTGAATTTAGAAAAATTATAATATATTACGAAAGGATTAATTA
This sequence comes from uncultured Gemella sp., assembly GCF_963519265.1. Lineage (GTDB taxonomy): Bacteria > Bacillota > Bacilli > Staphylococcales > Gemellaceae > Gemella. Next base: position 2,268 of record NZ_CAUQNQ010000103.1, read on the forward strand.
TGAGAAAAAAAGATCACATTAGATTGGCGCTTGCTGATAAAACAAAAGTAACTAGCTTAGACTCATACGCAATAGATTACAACAGTATCCCCCTTTTCGGATTAGATGATGTTGATACTTCTACATCAGTTTGTGGTGACCCTTGGGAATTTCCATTCTTCATCAATGCTATTACAGCTGGTGGTGAAGATTGTAATAAGATTAATCAAGACTTTATGGAAATTAGTGAAAAATGTGGAATTAAATTTTTCCCAGGATCATACTCTCCTGCTCTTAAGAGTAAAGAAGATGAAGAAGCTTATCCAAAAGGATATTCAGTAAACTTAGGCTTAGATAAAGATTCAAAACTTGTTTTAAAAGCAATCGAAAAATCACAAGCAAAATATATTCAACTTCATACTAATCCTCTTCAAGAAATCGTTATGCCAGAAGGAGATCATAATTTCGAAAGTTGGTACGCTAATCTAAAAGAAGTTAGCTCTAAATCTCCTATTCCTGTAATCTTAAAGGAAACAGGTTTTGGTATGAACGAAGCTACCATTAAACTAGCCATCGACTTAAATATCCCCGCTGTAGACATCAGTGGAATGGGTGGAACAAACTTTGCAAGAATCGAAAATGGACGAAGAACCGATAAATCAACTTACCTAGAAGCTATTGGTTACACTACAGCAGAAAGCCTAGAGATAGCCTACTCTTATAAAGATAAAATTGATATAATCGCAAGCGGTGGTATACGAAATCCACTTGATGTTGTGAAATGTCTAGCTTTAGGTGCTAAAGCGGTTGGTGTTTCTAAAATATTTTTAGAAATTCTTTTAAGCGAAGGAAAAGATGCTTTAATTCAAGAAATTGAAAAATGGAAAAAAGAAATTAAGTTCTTAATGATATTAATGAATGCTAAAACAATTGCTGAATTAGATAAAAAAATAAGAAAAGTAGAATTTTAAAAAAGAAGATTCCAGCCGTTTGGGTTGGAATCTTCTTTTTATTTATACTATATTTCTTTGGGACTGACCTAAAAGACCTAAATTTTAACAAAGTGTATATGATAATTCATAGACGCAGTGGTTTATTGATATCTAAATTCGCTTTATAAAAGCTTTTTAGATATCTAATAAACTTTGCGGGGGTGACTCGACAAAATCGATTTCTATGAAATCACGATTTTTGAGTCACTCCCTCTTCTTCTAATGCTGATAATCTTTTTATTGCTTTATTTAAATCATCTTCTAAACCATTAATTTTAGATTTATTCTTTTGATTTTCCGCAATTAAATACCAACATGAGATTAATAACATAACATTTAAACAAATTATTGCAAACATACTATTCTCCTAATGTTTATAATTAAAATTAGAATAACACAATTTCTCTTTTTTAACAAGAGATGCTCTATTCATTAATAATAGATATAAAAAAACCTCATCTTACGATGAGGTCATTATTTCTAAATAAATCTAAAAGAGGGAAAATTTTTAGATTTTATTAATAAATTGCGTGTTAATTACCAATTATTAATATTTACGTTTTCTAGCCGCTTCAGATTTTTTCTTACGACGAACACTTGGTTTTTCATAAAACTCACGTTTACGAACTTCTTGGATAGTTCCGTTTTTAGAAACAGCACGTTTGAAACGACGTAGTGCATCTTCTAGTGATTCATTTTTACGAACTACAGTTTTTGACATTGGATTTCCCTCCCTCCGATACTACAAAATCTTAATTTAATACTTAATTAAATGTTTAAGATATAAAATAAATACAAACATTCAATCAATAAGACTGCTTTTAAGCAATCTACTTACATATTGTATTATATTCTTACGT
>NZ_CAUQNQ010000104.1:0-3989 GCF_963519265.1 uncultured Gemella sp.
TTTTTCTTAACCATAGAATAGCAAACTCAACTTAAACCAGCCTAAAGCAAAAAAAACTAGGAAGATCATCTTCCTAGTTTTCTATAATTTATCTTAGTGTTTACGTTTGTAAGTTGAGATACCAAACAAGGCCAATGCTGATGTAACCATAGCTGCACCTACTGCTGCACCTACTGCTGTTGATTTTTCACCAGTAGATGGAAGAGCTGGAGCCTCTTCTTTAGCTGCACCTACTGCTGCAGAAACTGCTGTTAGTTTTTCACCAGTAGATGGAAGAGCTGGAACCTCTTCTTTTACAGGAACTGATGTTGGTGTTACAGGTTTAACTAGAGCTTTACCTTTAAATTTAGATGTTTTAGCAAATCTTTCACGTTTAACATTTGATACAGTGTCTGGAGTTTTTGTATCATTTGCCAAGATTTTTTCTAAATCTTCAACAGATAATTCTGGTAAATCAACTACTGGTGGATTATTTGTAACCCCCCAAGTATAATTTTCCATATCATATTGACGTTTGATTTGTAAATATTTATCGTATGTTTCTTTCGCTTCTTTTTCAAGAGATTTAAGTGCTTCTAAAGCATCTTTAGCGTTTTTACTAGAAACTTCTAAATCTTTACGAGTTTTTTCTAACTCTTTAAGAATTAACGTATGATTATTTTTAATATATTCTAAACGTTCTTTCTCTTCAGTACTATTTAGAATTTTATTATTTAAGCTAGTTAATTCAGTTTCTAAAGATTTTAATTCAGATTTTAATTTTTCTTCATTCTTTTTAGCACTATCTAATTTTGATTTTGCATCTTGTAATTCAGAATTAGCCTTAGCTAAATCACTTAATAATTTAATAATGTCGTTTTTCACTTGTTTTGCTTGACTATTATCATTATCAATTACAGCATTAACTTTATTTATTTCAGCTTTTGTTGAATTTAAAATTGATTCATTATTATCATTAGCTTCTTTTGCACTATTGAATGCTTGAGTAGCTGTATTAAGTTTAGATGGTTTATTTTGCTCTTGTTTTAATTCATCTTCACGTTTTGCTAATTCTTTTTCTTCAGCAGCTTTTTCATTTTCAATACGTGTTATTTCAGATTTCGCTTTTTCTAAATTAGCTTTTAATTCTGTAGTATCTTTAACTTCTAATAACGGTAGAGTTTTTTCAGATTTAGCACCCCATAATTTATCGAATTTTTCATAAATTGGGTTCCCGTTGTCATCATAGTCTGTTACTCCATAACGCGGAGGTACACTTACTACACCTAATCTTAGCCAGTTATAGTATTTACTATCTGATGGTGTTAACACGAAGTATGTTCCAAACGTTTGGTCTTCTGTATTCATTAAGTGTTTAGCATGATAATAATGATTATTCGCTCTTCCTTCATGGTAGAAACGTTGTACTGATTGATAGATAGAATCGAATAGGAATTTTCTTGCTACCATATTTGATTGAGAGTCGTCTTTATCAACCGATTTTGCATCTAAACTTTCAAATCTATTGTACACTGTTCCTCTATCAGTTTTATCAATTCCATTTTCGTATGCAGCTTTGTTAATAGAGCGATTATCGTGGTCTGGATCTTTAAATCCACTTTCTTTTGTATATTTAGCAATATCTTGTGCAAATTTTAATACGTTTAAGTTTGTTTTAGCTGGCGCTAGGCCAAATTGTTTACGTACTTGATTATTTAAGTAGTTAAAGTATTGTGTTAATAAAATTTGGTCTTTTTCAGATAAATTATTAACATCTACTTTTTCACTATTAGAATAATCAATAGAATCTGTATCTAAGATTGGATATTTTTTAACTGCTTCTTTTTCTTTAGCAACTACACTTCCAATTGTTTTTTGTTGTTCTTCAAATGAAGCTTTTTGATATGCTTTTAATGCATCAACAAATTCTTGATCGAATTTTATTTCTGTTAAGATTCCTTTAATTCCAAAAATAGCTTCATTAATAGCTTCATTTTTCTTAATTTCATCTTCGGTTTTTTCTTTTTCTGCTTTTACATTATCTAATTGTTTTTGTTTATTATTTAAAACAACTTTTTGATTATCACGCTTAGCTTCTAATTGTTTTATTTTGTTTAGATTTTCTGCTTCTTCTTCTTTTGCCTTGTTTAAAGCGGCTTGAGCTTTTTCTAACGCTTTTTCAGATTCTTCTTTCTCTTTTGCTATTTTATTTAATGACTCAGTTAATGTATTTAGTTTATTTTTATCTTCTTTTAACTTCGCTAAAAGTGAAGATTCTTCACTTTGTTTTGATTTAAGATCTTTTGCAATACTAGATGAATTTTCTTCTTTCTCTTTTGCTACTTTTTCTTTATCTTCTTTATCTTTTTTCGCAGTTTCAACTTCTGATTTAGACTTATCGATTTCCGTTGCAACATTTTCTTTATTAGATTCTAACTTTTTAAGTTCAGCTGCTTTTTCATCAATCACTTTATCCGTAACATTTGAACCTTCTTCAGCATCTTTTTCCAGTTTATTAACTTTTTCAGAATCTTTTTTTGCTAACTCAACCTTTATATCTGCTTCTTTTTTTTCTAGTTCCAGTGTTTTTTCAGCTTCATCAGACTTTTGCTTTTCTTTAGCAACATCAGCTTCTGTTGTTTTTCCAACTTCCGTTTTTATCACTAAATTACTCTCATTATTTGGAGTTTCTGTTTCTGCTGTAGTGGCTGCTGAACTTGGTGTTGCTGAAGGTGCTGACGCTGTCCCTGTTGCTGGAGTAACAGAACTTGAAGCCACTGGTGCCTCTGATACGCTACTTGTAGCAGGCGTCGCACTTGTATTCAGCAATGACTGTGTCGTTTCAGTTAACGCTGTTACTGGTGCAGAGGCTGATACCGACGTATCAGTGTTTTCATCTGCTTGTGCACTTGTGCCAATCATGACTAAAGTACAAAGTAACACCGAACAAACCCCGATATTCAATTTTCGAATTGAAAATCGACTTTTCTTTTTGTTGAATAAATCGTTAGACATTATTTTTCACTACAATTGGAAATCTCACTATCCAATTGCCCTTCCTAAATAATACTCTAATCCCCCTTTCCATTATATTATCACAAAAATGTGGATTTTCAATAGAAGATAACATTTATTTATTATTTTCTTATTTTATAATCTTAGAAAGACTAATTTCTACACACTTATTACAAGAGTCAAGACAGCCAATGTATTCTCATATAAAGAGATTTTATTGAGAAACACTCTACACTTAGCCTCGAACTCCTCTCCTTAGTTTTTAAAATATAATAATCTGACAACTATTTTTATCAGTCTTTTTTAATGTTTGTTTTAAACACAAAAGAGACCCACCCTTTCGGGATGAGTCTATTTTTTCGAAAACTGAAATAGTCTAACTAACTATGTTGAGGGATTTAACCTATTAACTATTTTAGTCTTCTTTTTTGCGTTTTCCTGCTAAACCAAGTCCAGCTGCCGCAAGGATTCCTCCGAGAGCCATAGCTGCCATAGACGCATCATCACCTGTTTCAGGGAGTGTTGGTCCTTTAGGATAAACAATATTTCAAAAACGCACTAGAAACACATTACTCAAATGCAAAATTGGAGGGGACCAATAAGCTTATCAAAGATATTAAACGTCTGGGCTTCGGTTTTAGAAACTTTATTAACTTTAGGAAGCGTGTTTTCATCACTCTGAACATAAAAAAAGAGAAGACCTATCAGGTCCTCTCTAGATGTTAGCTTTTCGTCACCCACTACAGTTGACAAGGAGCCACAAAAAAAGACTCATAGAGCCTTCTTCTTTTATTTCAATTTTTCTTTCAAATATTGTCCCGTGTAGCTTTCTGGAACAGCTGCTACTTCCTCTGGAGTTCCTGTAGCTACGATGGTACCTCCACCGACACCGCCTTCAGGACCCAAATCGATGATGTGGTCTGCGGTCTTGATAACATCTAGATTGTGCTCAATCACGAGAACAGTATTGCCATCGTCCGCAAAACGCTGAAGCA
>NZ_CAUQNQ010000105.1:0-3965 GCF_963519265.1 uncultured Gemella sp.
CTTGTAATCAGTAGGTCGGGGGTTCAAGTCCTCTGGCCGGCATTTTTTTATATTTAGGGAAGATAGCGAAGAGGCTAAACGCGGCGGACTGTAAATCCGCTCCTTCGGGTTCAGTGGTTCGAATCCACTTCTTCCCACCATTCTTAGGGACGTAGTTTAACGGTAGAACAAAGGTCTCCAAAACCTTTGGTGTGGGTTCGATTCCTGCCGTCCCTGTACAAGGTGTAATCATTTATGGTTACACTTTTTTTATTGTCTTTAATATAATATCTACTTTGTTCCGGAAATATTCTTCCAAAGTACTAATTTAACAGCCTTATGAGATAGTATATATCGGGAAATATTTTTGACAAAAGTTTTTAAATATGATATTGTATAAGTGTAGAAAAGGTTCTAGGAGGTAAAATATGACAGAAAGTGTAAAACCATTTAGTAAGCTATATGATTTAACACAAAGAGCAGAGAAAGTGGGGATTTCAGATGATGATGTACTCAGAGAGATTTTAGTTGAGAAGATTGTACCGAATAAATATCAACCACGAAGAGAGTTTACAGAAGAGAAGATACAAGAACTAGCTGAATCAATTAAACAAAATGGGTTACTTCAATCTATTACTGTACGTGATATAGGAGATGGCTTCTATGAGCTTATCGCAGGAGAACGTCGTCTTAGAGCTATCAAATATTTGCAGTATGTAAAAACAAAAGCCATAGTCAAAGAGTTAACGGACGAGCAAATGGCTACCCTTGCATTAATTGAAAATATTCAGAGGGAAGAATTAACCCCAATTGAAGAGGCGTATGCTTATCAGGAATTACTGCAAATAAATAAACTTACACAAGATGAGCTAGCTAAATCCTTAGGGAAAACACAAGCAACTGTAGCAAATAAACTTCGTTTATTAAAGCTCAGTAAAAAGGTTATAGATGCTATTAATACTAAGAAAATTACTGAACGTCATGGTCGTGCTATGGTAAAATTAGATGCTTCTGCTCAAGAGAAATTATTAGTTCAGATTTTATCACAGAATTTGAATGTTTCTCAAACTGAAGAAAAGATTGATACGTATCTAAAAATAAAAAAAGATATAAAAGTTTTCAATACTGGAGTTAATTATGATGGTCAGAAAGTTATTGCTAAACTTACAAAAGAAATAGCAAAATTAGAAGAAAAATATAATGTTAGTCTTAATAAAGAAGAAGAAGAAAATATGGATAGTGTGGTTATTAAAGTTACTGTTCCACGCTTTGCCAAAAATGAGGTAAAAGATGAAAATATTAGCGATATGTAATCAAAAAGGTGGAGTAGGAAAAACGACTACTTCAATAAATTTAGCAGCTTCTTTAGCTCATCTTAAAAAGAAAGTACTATTAATTGATACAGATCCACAGGCGAATGCCACAAGTGGTGTTGGTGTAGATAAAGCAGCTATAAGTCAGTCAATCTATAATATCCTTGTAGATGAAGTTAATATTAATGATGTAATAATTAAAACAGCTTATGAAAATCTTGATATTGTGCCTTCTAGTATTGCATTAGCAGGTGCAGAAGTTGAGCTTGTTTCAGCAATTAGTCGTGAGCAACGCATGAAAAATGCAATATCTGAAATTAAAGAAGAGTATGATTATGTAGTAATCGATTGTCCTCCATCTTTAGGTCTTATTACGTTAAATTCACTAACTGCAGCTGATGGAGTAGTAATCCCCGTACAGACGGAATATTATGCCTTAGAAGGCCTTAGTCAGCTTATGAATACATTTAATATAGTAAGAAAACATCTTAATTCTAAATTGGATATTTTTGGGGTATTACTTACTATGACTGATAGCAGAACAAATATATCTAATCAAGTAGCAGAACAAGTAAGAGAGCATTTCAAAGACAAAGCATTCGAAACAGTTATTTCAAGAACTGTACGTCTAAGCGAAGCGCCAAGTTTTGGTGAACCAATTATTGAATATGCAAAAAATTCTAACGGAGCAAAACAATATTTATCTCTAGCTAAAGAGGTGATTGAACGTGGTTAAGAAATTAGGTAAAGGTTTAGGACGTGGACTTGATGCTATTTTTGCTACAGAAAATGTTGAGTTAGTTACAGATAATGATAAAATAGTGGGAATTGCACTTGATGAGATTAAAAAGAATCCATATCAACCACGTACTTATTTTAATGAAGAAAAATTAAATGAATTAAAAGAATCTATCGAAAAAAATGGTTTATTACAACCTATTATCGTAAAAAAAGCTGTAAAAGGTTATTATATTATAGCAGGTGAGCGTCGTTATAGAGCTTTTGAACTATTAGGCAGAAAAGAGATCCCTTCTATTGTTAAAGAGATGACAGATGAAGAAATGATGGTCTTTGCAGTGTTAGAAAACTTACAACGTGAAGATTTATCTGCTTTAGAAGAGTCAGAAAGCTATAAAAATCTGATGGACAAAATGTCATTAACCCAAGAAGAATTGGCTAAGAAACTTGGGAAAAGTAGACCGTATATAGCAAATAGTTTACGACTATTAAAGTTACCAACAGAAATTAAAAATAAACTTGAGCAAGGGGTTATAAGTACGGCTCATGCGAGAACGTTACTTGCATTAAAAACTAAAAAAGCTATGGAAGATGTCTGTACTTTAGTAATTGAAAGAAAGATGTCTGTTCGTGAGTTAGAAGAATATGTAACGAAGTTATTGAAACCAAAAGAGGTTAAGAAACCTAAGGTTAAGGATATTTTTATAGAAGAACAAGAAAATATTCTTAAAAAACGTCTTGGAACAGCGGTAACGATTAAACAAGGTCGTAATAAAAAAGGTAAGATTGAAATTGAGTTCAAAGATAATGATGAATTTGAACGTATTATTTCATTATTCAAGGAAGAATAATTATGAATTTTGTTGAAAAAATACACGCTATAATTAAGAATACTGATTTATTAATTACAGTTTTAGAGAAAATATTATTAATTTTATGTATTTTTGTTGTTGCTTCAATAGTTGTTCGTATATTTAGTAGAATTACTGATTACATAATGACACCGAGAGATAATACTAATAAAAAATTTAATATCAAGTTTAATGAGAAAAGATCAGAAACATTGAACAAACTTGTTAAAAGTGCAGTTCGTTATACAATATACTTTATTGCATTTTTCCAAGTTTTATCAATCTTAGGAGTTAATACTACGAGTATTGTGGCTAGTGCTGGTATTGCATCAGTTGCGATTGGATTTGGTGCACAGAGTTTAGTTAAAGATATTATATCTGGCTTTTTTATCATCCTTGAAGGTCAATTTGATGTAGGTGATAATGTCAAGATTTATAATCAAGCTGCATTTATCGCTGGAGGTTATGTAATGTCACTTGGATTACGTTCTACGAAAATTCGTTCTAAAGATGGTGAAGTATACTTCATTCCGAATGGAACGATTAATCAGGTTGTAAATTATTCGTTAATGTACAATTTAGCATTAGTAGAACTACCAATTAAGATTGATGAGTCTATTGAAAAAATTGAAGAGAGAGTTAATAAAGTAATAGGCAATGCTAATAACTCTAAAGAATATCATGATTTATTATATAAAAATGATAAATTACACATCGATTATATAGAAAAAATCGCAGATAATGTTGTTACGATACATGTTATTGGAAAAGCTAAAGTCGGAAAGAAAAATGATATTGAAACGAGATTAAGACGTGATTTCTATAAAGAGTTTAAATCTTCATTAACATCAAATGAAGAAAAATAGGAGGTTGGATTATGGAATATGAATTAAATGACATAGTTGAAATGAAAAAACAACACCCTTGTGGCACAAATAGATGGCAAATTACACGTATGGGGGCAGATATAAAGATAAAATGCCTAAAGTGTGATAATAACATAATGATGCCAAGACGTGAGTTTAACAAAAAAATTAAAAAAATAGTTGAAAAAAATTCATAATATGAAAAAGCTAGTGAATCT
>NZ_CAUQNQ010000106.1:0-3902 GCF_963519265.1 uncultured Gemella sp.
ACGCTTTTCGCCTCTAGTTCTTTATTTCTTATATATATTGCCATATCTTTAGCCATATCAGTTTCAACTGCGGCCATAATCTCTTCACGAGCTTGTTCTTCTGTTAAGTTTGCAATTCTTTGCAACTCTGTTTCTTGTTGAATCTTAAGTTGATTAACCTCAGTACTTTTTTCTTCAAGTAATTGAGATTTCTCTTCCAATTTCATCTCTCTTGAACTTAACAATTCGTCTTTTTTATTTAAAAGCTCTGTTTGACGTTCTAATGAAGATTCTTTTTGAACGATTCTATCTTCTTGTCTTTGAATATCTAGTTTTTTAAATTCTGCTTCTTTATTTGCAATGTTAATTATCTCTTCAGCTTCTTTTTTAGCTATAGTTGTTTCTTTTTCAACTATATATCTAGCTTCTTTTCTTGCCTCACCTATAATATAATCGGCGTCTTGCTTAGATAATTCTAATTTCTTTTGAATAGAATTTTTCGAAATAACATATCCAACTAAAAGTCCAACAAGTAAAGCTGCAACACTGATTATTCCATAAATCATCTTGCAACCTCTTTCTATTTTGAAAAAATTTTATTATGATATCACTATTTTGTTAATATTTAAATATCAACAATTTGTTACATACCATAATTACAATTCTACACCACCTACGGTAAAAAGTCAATAGTTCACTCAGGGAAAATCCCGGTTTAGAAAAACTTTTCTTCTATACATATTAGGCATTTATATTTTTCTTTTAATTTTACTACATATCATTATTAAATACTTCACATTATCACTTGAATTTTGAGAGACTTAGTTGTATTATTTTAATATCTACTCAATAAAAGTAGAATTATTTTTACTAAAGATTAAGTTTTTTTGAAAAAACTTAATAAAATACTTGCAATTACTTATCCAGTGTGATATTATATTCAGGTATGTAAAATACAAAACTTGATTGAGTGGGAGAACGAAAAATTCAAAGACGTTCAAATGACCACATCACGAAAAATATATAGGAGGTTTTATCGTGGCTAAAAAAGTTATAAAAGTTGTTAAATTACAAGTACCAGCAGGTAAAGCTAACCCAGCTCCACCAGTTGGTCCAGCGTTAGGTCAAGCTGGTGTAAACATCATGGGATTCTGTAAAGAATTCAATGCTCGTACACAAGACCAAGCAGGATTAATTATTCCAGTAGTAATCTCAGTATATGAAGACCGTTCATTTACTTTCATTACTAAAACACCACCTGCACCAGTATTACTTAAAAAAGCAGCTAAAATTGAAAAAGCATCTTCTGTACCTAACCGTGACAAAGTTGCTACAGTTTCAAAAGCTCAAGTTCAAGAAATCGCTGAACTTAAAATGGCTGACTTAAACGCAGCTTCTGTAGAAGCAGCAATGCGTATGATTGAAGGTACTGCAAGAAGTATGGGTATCTTAATAGGAGAATAGGAGGATAATTATAATGGCAAAAAAAGGTAAAAAATATCTTGAAGCAGCTAAATTAGTAGATTCTTCTAGTCTATACTCTGTAGTAGAAGCAATCGAATTAGCTAAAAAAACAAGCACAGTTAATTTTGACGCAACTGTAGAAGTTGCATTCCGTTTAGGAGTTGATACTCGTAAAAACGACCAACAAGTTCGTGGAGCAGTAGTTCTTCCTAAAGGAACTGGTAAAACTGCTAAAGTTTTAGTTTTTGCTAAAGGTGATAAAGCAGCAGAAGCTGAAGCAGCAGGAGCTGACTACGTAGGACAAGGTGAATACATCACTAAAATCCAACAAGGTTGGTTTGATTTTGACGTAATCGTAGCTACTCCAGACATGATGGGAGAAGTTGGTAAAATCGGTCGTGTATTAGGACCTAAAGGATTAATGCCAAACCCTAAAACTGGTACTGTAACTATGGACGTTACTAAAGCAGTTAATGAAATCAAAGCTGGTAAAGTTGAATACCGTGCTGAAAAAGCTGGTGTTGTTCACACTCCAATCGGTAAAGTTTCATTCTCAACTGAAGACTTAGTTGAAAACTTCAACGCTGTTCAAGACGCTTTAGCTAAAGCTAAACCAGCTGCTGCTAAAGGAACTTACTTCAAATCTGTAGCTGTAACTACAACTATGGGTCCTGGAGTTCGTGTTAACACAGCAGAATTCAAATAAGAATTATTAACACAAAGAAGATTTGGTTAACCAAGTCTTCTTTTTTTGTTCTTTCCCTACCTCACTACAACATAAATAAAAAAGCTATGACTAACACTATTTTCTGTACTAAATCACTAGCTTTCTTATATTCTTTTATTTTCGATTTAGGCTTGCTTAACCTTACTTGGTTTCATTATAAGTATTTATTAATTCAACTCTAGTTGCATCTTTAGTTCCTTCTTTAATTCCTTCAAAGAACATATTAGCTTCAAATGTATAAATTTTTAAGACACTTGTACTTATTAAAAGGAACAGAATTAAAACAAGTTTTCCTTTATACTTTTTATCTACTCGTTTATTTTCTCTATTATGAGCTAATAAAATATTTACGCTAACAAAGTAATATAACAATGTGATTACTATTAATAGTGCTAATTTTATTAAACTAAATTGCGTATTATCATATTTTGGACCTATATATCCACTAAAAGGCACTAAAGAAAATCGAAAGATTCCTACTATAAATTGATAAATAATAATATCATATATAAAGAAGTATATTAGTGTTATTTTGGTCTTAATCATTTGTATTACAGCAAAGTTTGATAATGCTATAACGACTATTATTGCATATAGGTATTCAATAGGATTAACTTTACGATAAATATAATCTAATACAAGAGATATTATTCCCCCAAAGAATAAAGTTATATAAGTTGTATAGTAAATATATCTTACTTTATCTTTTAATGAAATCGGTAGATATTCAATAAATTGATGTTCAGGATCATCGTATTTTCTTCCATTTATCACAATAATTATTGAACTAATAACAGCTAAAATCATATAAGTTTTATCAAATAATAATTCAAGTACTACAGTGATGGTAATAAAATAATATAGTAAATATAAACTCTTATATAATAAAGGTTTCATGTAATTTCTATTTGAAATTAAATTCCAAATTGCCCCAAAGTTTGTATCGTATTTTTGTTTATACATTTGACTTCTCTCCCTTCATAATAGAAAGTAAAATTTTTTCTATATCTGTAGTGTTAAATCTTTCTTGTAGCTCTACTATATCTTCTTTAATATTAATTCTTCCATTTTCTAAAACAATTACATAATCTGCTAAACTCTTTATCACTAAAGGATCTTCAGTCACAAGAATAATCATTTTATTTTCATCCATATAATCTCTTAGAAGATTTAATATTTCTTTTTTAGCTATTAGTCCTACTCCAGAAAATGGATTATCTAGTACTAATATTCTAGACATAGTAAAATATCCTATTGAAAATAATAATATTTTCCTCTCCCCTTGAGACAATTCATAAATTTTACTGTGAAGAACAATCTTCTGTTTATTTAAAAATTCAAAACATTTCTCTAAATCAAATCTTTCATCTAATTTAGATATTTTATATAAAACTTCATTTACCTGTAAAGTATCTGAAAACAATGGTTTATCCGCTACATAAGAATATAGTTTTTTAATTTCAACTGCATTTTGTTGAAAGTTCAAATTATTATAGCTAATTGCATTTTTATCTGATGATATTGCTCCTAATAGTGTTTGAAGAAATAGTGTTTTACCACTCCCGCTGTTACCTGTGATTGCATAGACATATCCGTCTTCTAACTCCAAATCTATAGGACCTAGTTGAAATGACTTTTTATTAATCTGTAAATTATTTACTTTTATCATAAATTTTTTCCTCCAATACTTTATCAACTATATCCTTAATATCTTCTATATTAAGTCCATCAT
>NZ_CAUQNQ010000107.1:0-3805 GCF_963519265.1 uncultured Gemella sp.
GCAAAAAGATTAGAAGTTAAAATGAATTCTATGATAGAAGAAGATTTAATTTCAAGAGATAGCCGTGTTGTCTTAGTGAACGATGGTTCAAAAGACAGAACATGGGAAATGATAGAAGAACTTCATGAAAAAAATCCATTATTCAGTGGTATTAACTTAAGTAGAAATAGAGGACACCAAAATGCGCTTTTAGCAGGACTTATGACTGTTAAAAATCACTGTGATGTAAGTATCTCAATGGATGCTGATTTACAAGATGATATTAACGCTATGGATGAAATGATGAAGAAGTATCTAGCTGGTGCTGATGTAGTTTATGGTGTTCGTTCTGCAAGAACTACGGATACATTCTTTAAACGTTTTACGGCTGAAGGTTTTTACAAAGTGATGGAAAAACTGGGAGCAAATACAGTGTTTAACCATGCTGACTATCGTTTAATGAGTAAACGTGCGTTGGAAGGATTAGCTCAATTCAAAGAAGTAAACTTATTCTTACGTGGTATTGTTCCTATGATTGGATATCCAAGTGACATCGTTACATATGAACGTGCAGAAAGATTCGCTGGAGAAAGTAAGTATCCACTGTCTAAGATGTTGGCATTCGCTTTTGAAGGAATTACTTCTTTATCTGTAAAGTTAATTAGATTTATTACTATAGGTGGAGCATTAATGATATTTATTGCTGCGATAGTATTTTTCTACACATTGTATAGTTATTTTGCAGGTTTTGCAAGACCAGGATGGTCAAGTTTAATGATATCAATGTGGTTTATCGGTGGAATGATTATGATTTCATTAGGTATTGTGGGTGAATACGTAGGTAAAATCTACTTAGAAACAAAAGGACGCCCAAGATTTATTGTTGAAAAATTCTTAAACGAAGAGAAAAATGAAGAGGAATAATTGACAATGAACAAGGAAATATTAAATAAATTTTCTAACTTTTTAGTAAAAGTTATAGCTGTAATTTTTATGGTGCTTATGGGGATAAACTCTTTATTAGTATTAACAAAAACAGCGATATTTCCGAAAGATTATCAAGAAACTTTATATTATGAAAATGTCAGTGCTATACTAAATATTATGTTCCTTATGATATTTAGTATAGTTATCTTAATATTAGCGAGATATTTGAAGAAAATAATAAGTGTTCAAAGATTAGTATTAGTTGTAATGATTTACACATTTATTATTAGTATATTATTTGCGATATTGAGACGAGATTATGTGCAATTTGATCCATTTAATGTAATAGATCAAGCTAATAATTTCATAAGAGAAAACTACAGTGGTCTTGATAAAGGAAATAACTATTTATACATATATTCACATCAAATTACAACAGTATTTTTATTCCAAATTATACTGTCATTATTTGGTAGAGCAACATTTATTTTATATATAATGCAAGGTTTTTCAATAAGTTTTATTATCTTTATGTTATATAAAATAGCTAATATAATGTTTGATGATAAGGATACGAATTATCTAGTTGTAATTCTTAGTGGCCTATGTTTTCCGTTAATATTCTATGTTGCATTTGTTTACGGATTGTTACCGGGTATGTTTTTAACACTACTGGCTTATTATTATTTTATAAAGTATACTAAACATAAGCAGTGGTATATGTTAGTAATAAGTGCTATAAGTATTAATGTTGCTATACTATTTATAGGTAATAACTTAATACATATGTTAGCTATATTCTCGGCGGCAGTTATTTATCTTATTAGAGTAAGGGATAAAAAAGCCATTGCGTTTATGGTCAGCTGTCTGTTTTTAATGAGTGCCTCTAAGAGTTTAATCTACAACTATTATGAAGTGAAAAGCCAAAAGACCATTGCTGATGGTGTACCGAAAATTACATGGATAGCGATGGGGATGCAAGAAGGTGATCGTGAAGCTGGTTGGTGGAATAGATTTAACTACGATATTATGCCAGAAGAAGACTATGATGCGAAGCGTATAACTGAGATTTCAAAAGATTCTATAAAGCAAAGATTAGATGTATTTAGGAAAAATCCTAGATATGCTGTAGATTTTTATCAAAGAAAGTATGAAAATCAGTTTATAGAACCGACATTCCAAAGTTTATTGGTAACTGCACCACAAAGGAATTTTGATAATGAAACTAAGTTAGAAAAAGTAAAAGACTTTTTTATAAAACAAATTTACTTTGATGAAATTCATCACGTACTTACTTTTATCATGAAGGTATTTCAAGTATTTGTGTATGTATTTTCTGTAGTATTTGCAGTAAATGTTTATAAGAAGAAAAAAGAAATACTAACGATAATTCCTGTAGCCTTTATTGGTGGAACGTTATTCCATATGATATGGGAAGCAAAAAGTAGATATGTATTTCCGTATTTTGTATTTTTAATTCCACTTGCTGCATATGGATTAATAATTGTAAGAAATAAAATAACTGAATATAGAAAAAATAAAGAGGAAAAAAATGAAAAAGGTAATATATAAAGCTTTTATCATAACGTTATTAGGATTAACAGTATCTGCTCCAGCGATAAAAGCTAACGATGTTTATGTACCCTTTGGAGAAAAGAAATTTGCAGAAATTGAAAATAGTGAAAAAATAGATTTCGATGATCTTAATCTTAAAGCAGCCTTAATAGAATACTATAAGTTTCATATTAATAAAGACTTTAAAGGTGAGGAAATAACTGTAGGTATGATGGAGCAATTTACAAGTCTGTCATTACCTTGGAAAAACATTTTTTCTCTAAAAGGGTTAGAGCATGCTGTTAATCTAAGAAATTTAAACTTATCTAATAACTTTATTGAGGATATTACACCATTAGAAAAGTTAGTAGAGTTGGAAGATTTGAATCTTACTAATAATAAAATAAAAGATCCAAAGAGCTTAGCAAAATTAACAAAGTTAAGACAACTAGTTCTTAGAAAAAACCTAATGAATAATTTAGATTTTCTGAATGACTTAAAAGTAGAATCATTAGATATTTCGATGAACAGTGTTTTAAAAGATTATATTCCGAATAATTTAAAACTAGAAAATCTAAGAAGTCTAAATATTTCAGGTATAGGTTTAGATAATATATCATTTTTAAAAAATGCAGGGAAACTTGAGAGTTTAGTTGCTGAAGAAAATGCTATTAAAGATTTAACTCCTCTAGCTGAGTTGAAATCTCTTAGAGTACTTTATTTGGATAGGAATAGTATAAGTGATATTTCAGCGTTAAGAGATTTGGTTAACTTGGAGGAATTACTATTATATAAAAACAATATCGAGAATGTAGATGCGTTAAAAGATAAAAAATATCTATATCGATTAATGTTAAATGATAATCTAGGTTTAAAAAATATAGATGCATTAAAAGATGTGCCGAATATTTCTAGCATAGATATATCTAATACTTCGGTAACCGATATTTCAGCATTAAAGGATGCTAAGTATCTATATTATATCGCTTTGAAAGATACTAAAATCAGTGACGGTGATATAACTTCATTCGAGAAAAGTAATCTAGAGGTTAAAAAATCTAATAACATAGATAAAAAGCTAGAAATAGTAAAAACAGAAGCTGCGAAATATTTTAGTATTAAAAATTATATTTTTATGGTGTTAATACTAATTTTCACTTTTAGTGGCATTAGAAGCTACTGGAGAAAAAATAAATAAAATGTAAAAGATAGATGAGTTTCCCCTTGAAATTCATCTATCTTTGTGCTAGAATTACATTAATGAAATAAATCAATATATACTTAGGACACGATATATATTTAACTTATTTAAGAGAGGGTATGGTGCTGAAAATACCTATAAGCA
>NZ_CAUQNQ010000108.1:0-3775 GCF_963519265.1 uncultured Gemella sp.
GCAGAATTAAGAAACTTATAATAAAGTAGGAAGAGAAGATGAAAGTAATTACTGAAGAGAATTTAACATCATGGCGTAGACATCTGCACCAAAATCCAGAGTTATCATTGGAAGAGCATAAAACTAAAGAATTTATCGCTAGTATCTTAAAAGAATACGGTATAGAATATCAAGAAACTCTTGAGACAGGGTTAGTAGTGATTTTTAAAGCAAGCTTAGAAACTAAGGATACGATATTATTTAGAGCTGATATTGACGCACTTCCTATTTCAGAGGAAAATGATGTTGATTTTAAATCAAAAAATGATGGAGTAATGCATGCTTGCGGACATGATGGACACACGACTATGCTTTTAGGAAGTGTTATAGAAGCGGCTGATTATTATAAGAGTAACGATACTAAGGTAAATAGTATCTTTGTATTTCAACCTGCGGAAGAAACTTTTGGAGGTGGAAATTTATTAATCAATGATTTTGATTTTGCACCATATAACATTTTAGCAAGTTATGCCCTGCATATGAATCCGGATTATCCTGAAGGGCATATAGTTTCTAAACCAAAAGAAATTATGGCTAGTGCTAATGAATATAGAATTTATATCAAAGGGCGTGCAGCTCACGTTGGTTTAAAAAATACTGGAATCGATGCTCTTAACGTGGCTACAATGTTCTTCCAAGAGATGTTAAAGCTTAATGCATTACATACTAAAGCACGCAATACCAATATTATTCATATCGGTAAAATGTACGGTGGGGATGCGATGAATGTCGTTGCTGAGAATGCATATTTGGAAGGAACGATTAGAACATACAGTATGGAAGATTTGGCGACAATCAAAGCTGCGATTGAAAATACGCGTGTAGGACTTGAGCATCTTACTGGAGCAAGTATTCGTGTTGATTTTGCTGAAGGATATCCAGCGGTAATTAACGATGAGGTTCCATATCAAGTAATTAAAGAAGTCATAGAAAAAGAAAGTATTGACTATATTGAATTAGAAGAAGCTTATCTATATGGAGAAGATTTCTCATTCTTTAGTAGACTTTCTCCTATAAACTATAGCTTTTTAGGTTTAAGAAACGAAGAGAAAAACTATGTTTCGGGATTACATACACCAACTTTCAACTTTGATGAAAAAATACTAAAAGTAGGGGTTCAATATTACCTTGGAATATTGAAATATTATAATAAGTAATTTTTTGATTTTTTAGTGAGATAAACGGGAGTGATTTAAAAATCGCGATTTTTGAGTCACTCCCGTTTAATTGAGAAAGGATCTTTATGGCAACAATTGAGTTAAATTACAATAATATACGACAAAATGCAATAAATTTAAAAGAACAAGCACAGGATATTATAGCCGTAGTTAAAAATAATGCGTACAATTTAGATTTAAGAGAATGTGTAAAATTATACTCAGAAGTAGGAATTAATTATTTTGCTACGACAAAAGAGGAAGAGTGTAAAGTAATAAGAGAAACATTAGGAAAAGATGCTAATATCTTTCTTTTAAATCCAACTTATGACTTTGCATTAGCAAGAGAATACAATATCGAGATAAATATAGCGAGTCTTGAATATTTAAAAGAAAATATTGAAAGACTGAAAGATTTAACGTTGCAGTTGGAATTCGCTGGAAGTATGAGACGAGCTGGAGCGAAAAATCTGGAAGAAGTACTTGAAATCATAGGTTTCTGTAAAGAAAATCATCTAAAATTAAAAGGATTTTGGTCTCATTTTTCATTTGCGGATGAGTTTGATGGTTTCTATGAAAAAGAAAAAGAATTGGTGCTAGCAGTTCTTGCTGAGGCGCAGAAAGTTTATAATTTTGAAGTAGTTCATTTGCAAAATAGTGCTTCATTTTTACGTGATGGTGCTTTCGACAAAACAACACATCAGAGACTAGGGATTATTCTTTATGGAGCTATGCCTTATGATGTGAAGGAAAATCCAGTTACTTTAAAAAATTTAGTTATTAAGAATCCAATTACTGTTTACGGTGAAATAATTAATATAGTAACCTTGAATAAAGGTGAATGCATAGGGTATTGTAATTCTTATATAGCTGATGCTAATAAAAAAGTAGGAATTGTTAATATTGGCTATGGTGATGGGATACTTAGAGATAGATTAAAAGGAAAAACTTGTATAATTAATGGTAAAGAAAGAAATATTTACTCAACTATGATGAGTCATTTAGTTGTTGAAATAGCTGAAGAAGAACAAATAGGTGATAGAGTTTATATTTATGATGACAAACAACAACTTCATGATTATACTAAGTACTTTGGACCGAATTCTGTCCAACTTGCAGCTTTGAATTATAATAGTTTAAAAGTAAAAAAGATATATTAAAAATAAGGAGGTGACTCAGAAATTAGTTTTGTAGAGTCACTCCCTATTTCATATTTGTAAATTTCAGGAGTAATTAAAAGAAAGAAGTGATTCATGATAAACATGAGTCACTTCTTTAAAAAAAAGGAAAAATTTTAAATGAATTTAAATTAATAAATATTAATCTAAATATATTAGAGATACTTATTCTTATTTTTCTTGTTCTTCTTGGAATTTTTTAGCAATTTTCGCTTCAAAATCTTGAGGGATAGAACTTTGTTTAATAACGATTACGTCAGATTTAGCATATCTAACGATACCTTCAGAAACTGATCCCATAAGCATACGTTTGAATCCAGTTAATCCTGAAGATCCACAAACTACAAGGTCAATACCTTTTTCGTCAACGATGTCTTCGCTAAGAACAATTTTAGGAATACCTTGTTCAACGATACCGAATACTTTAGTTAGGCCAGCTTCTTTAGCAGAATCCACATAACTATCAACTAATTCTTTAGTACGTTTATAGAATGAGTTAAAAATATATGGATCTGATAGACCAGAAGTTGCGATTGTCGCATCAATAACAGAAGCGATGTATAATTCCGCATCCTCATTTCTTAATGCTATAGCTACAGCATTTGTAAATGCCCACTCAGCTTGTTTAGAACCGTCTACTGCGACTAAAATTTTAGAATATTTGTTTTCCATGATCAGAACCTCCGATTTCTATTTCTTTACTTATATTATATCACATTTACAAAAAAAGTAAACGCTATTTTCATAAAAACAGTATTAATTTTTAAAAATAAAGTAAAGAAAAACCTACAAGACTATACAACTCTGTATTTTCCTATAGGTTTAATTTTTTTAATTTTATGAATGTTGATTATACGTTTTCATCAATCACAGTGATAAGCCTTTTTCTCTTGTGTTCTTTATCATCTATTGTTACTCTATATACTAGTTCATAAATTCCTGGCTTAGTATTATCTACTTCGCCTTCGATAATAAGATCATCAAGATAAGATTGCCCAGCTTTACGAGCAATTATTCCTTCTTTACCTAAATCTACCTTTTCTCCTACTTTAATAGTAGTATTCTCAGGAATAATAAAGTAAAAAGTACGCTCAAGACGACGCTCAAGACGTTTTCTGTATTTTTCTTCATCTTCTGCACTCATGCGATCTCTAAGTTTTTCATCAACTAAAGGCATTAGTTCGACTTCAGTATCGGCAATACAAATTCTACTATTAACAAGGGTAAAGGTTTGAGTTCTTCCAGGTCCACAATAAGACTGACATCCTATGATAAATTCAGCATTAGGTGCTTTCTTTTTCAATTTTGGGATTAAAGTTTTAAGATTAACACCAAGACAATCATCGCATAATCTAAATGTTACTTTATCTTCAGTAACAACATTTTTATCATTTTGAGCCA
>NZ_CAUQNQ010000109.1:0-3775 GCF_963519265.1 uncultured Gemella sp.
TTAAAATTTTCACTGGTATATCCCTCTTTTATTTTAT
Source organism: uncultured Gemella sp. (assembly GCF_963519265.1). Lineage (GTDB taxonomy): Bacteria > Bacillota > Bacilli > Staphylococcales > Gemellaceae > Gemella. Next base: position 38 of record NZ_CAUQNQ010000109.1, read on the forward strand.
TTATGATTAATAATTCTACCATATATTAATAGAAAAATCAAAAATAAATTTTCTTTTCTATAATGTATTTACAATAATATCTTAAGGAAAACTTCATATGTAATTAGACTATATTTAATTACTACTTTAAGTTCATTCACAAAATTTACATAAATTATTAATTTTTTTCTGAAAAATAATTTTTTTTTATTAATAACTCTTGACAATATATATATATATAATGGATATAGCTTTAAGGAAAGGAGGAATATATCATGAAAAAATTATTAACTGTATTTACTGCAGCAGGATTATTAGTAGCTGGAGGATCTTCAGCTTTAGCTTTAGAAGGTACACAACCAGGTTCTGATAAACCATTTGAGCCATTCGTAGGTGCTACTGAAACTGATCCAGGTCACCTTAGCCCAGAAGTTGATGCTCAATTAAGAGACCAACTAGCTAAACGTGGTCACCAACGTACTGCTGACAAAGATGGTGGTGTTTGGGTAACTGGACAAGATGGTAAGAGAGTATTCGTACCAGCTAAAAAAGCAACTGTACCAACTAAAAAAGCAGAACCTAACAAAGGTCTTAGATCTTCACCAAAAACTTCAGCTGTGAAGTAAACCAGCAAACATACTGATAATAATACTTTTGAAGAGCTGATCTCCGGATTAGCTCTAGTATTTTTTCTACAATAAAATTGCTTTTCTGTAAGCACTTTTATTGTTTTTTTTTGTCCATATGCTATAATTATTAATACGGGAGTCTGTGAACAGTCTGAGAGGGAATATAAATATTTCGACCGCGTCTGATCTAGATAATGCTAGCGTAGGCACAACTTAGCTTAAAGACAAACTTAGACCCCCCTTATATTGTAAGGAGGTTTTTTATTTTGATAAATTGCAGTATTGCATTACAAATTCTTCCTCTTGATAATCATGATGGAAGACTAAAGATTATAGATAAAGTTATCTATTTTCTACAAAATAAGCATTCAAATATAATTGTTACTCCATTTGAAACAGTAATTGAAGGAGAATTCAACGAACTTATGGATACTCTTAAAGAATGCTTTGTCCTAGCGGGTGAGGACAGTAAAAATATTTTTGCAAATGTGAAAATTAACTACGGAGATGTTTTAACTATAAATGAAAAAATTGACAAATTTAATCAATAAATATGCTGCAACTATTTCTATGTTGTGCTTAGTGATTATTTGGCAAGGAGCTGGTAATCTCGGTTTACTTCCTAAATATATCATACCTACACCTGTCGAAATAGTTAAAGCTTTTGTAAAAAACTATGAACTATTAATATTTCACAGCAAAATCACCCTACTCGAAGCTATTATAGGTCTATTCCTTGGGATAGTCATAGCATGGCTTCTAGCTTTAATTATGGATAGTATTCCTATATTTAACAAGTCTATCTATCCACTTCTTGTACTGACTCAAACTATACCAACTATTGCAATAGCGCCTATACTTGTGCTTTGGTTGGGCTATGGGCTTACGCCAAAAATCGTATTAATTGTTTTAACAACAACATTCCCAATTGTTGTAAGTATTCTAGATGGTTTTAGAAACTGTGACAAAGATATGATTACTTTATTGCAATTAATGAATGCTAGTAAATTACAAATACTTTGGCATGTGAAAATCCCAACAAGTCTTAGCTACTTCTATGCTGGACTTAGAGTTAGTGTATCTTATGCCTTTATAGCAGCTGTGGTTGCTGAATGGCTAGGTGGCTTTGAAGGACTTGGAGTTTACATGATTAAAGCAAAAAAATTATTTGAATACGATACTATGTTTGCAATTATTATACTAGTATCAGTTATTAGTTTACTAAGTATTGAACTTGTTAAACTAAGTGAGAAAAAATTTATTAAATGGAAATACATAGGAGAAAATCATGAAAAAGATATTAACTAGCGTTTTTGCTTTTATCTTAGCAATCTCATTAACTGCATGTAGTACAGTTAATAAAAACGCAGAGAAAAAAGAACTTAAAAAAGTAGATTTCGTACTTGACTGGGCAATTAACACAAACCACACTGGTCTATATGTAGCAAAAGAGAAAGGATACTTCGCTGAAGAAGGTATTGATCTTGACATTAAGCCAGCGCCTGAAGATAGTACTTCTGACTTAATTATTAATAATAAAGCACCTTTTGGTATTTACTACCAAGACTCAATGGCTAACAAACTTTCTAAAGGTGCAGGAATCACTGCCGTAGCCGCAATTATCGAACACAACACTTCTGGTATCATTTCACTTAAGAAAAACAACATTAAAGAACCAAAAGATCTTCAAGGTAAAAAGTACGGAACTTGGAATGATCCAGTAGAATTAGCAATGGTTAAATCATTAATCCAAAAACAAGGTGGAGATGCTAATAAATTAAATCTAGCTCCAAATACAGATACAAACTCTGTAACTCCTCTAGAAAATGGACTTTTTGATGCTGCATGGATTTACTATGCATGGGATGGAAAATTAGCTGAAAGCATGAAATTAGATATTAACTACTTCTATCTAAAAGATTTCAATAAAGATTTAGACTACTATTCTCCAGTAATTATTGCTAATAATGATTACTTAAAACAAAATAAAGAAGAAGCTAAAAAAGTTCTTAAAGCTATTAAGAAAGGATATGTCTACGCTATAGAACATCCTGAAGAAGCTGCAGAGATTTTAATTAAAAATGCTCCAGAATTAAAAGATAAAAAAGATTTCATCGTTGAATCTCAAAAATATCTATCTAAACAATATGCAACAAACAAAGATCACTGGGGTGAATTTGACGCTAACAGATGGAACACATTCTACCGTTGGGTTAACGAAAATAAAATTACAAAACAACCTCTTGCAGAAAATACTGGATTCAGCAATGACTATATAAAATAATGAATATATTATCAATAAAAAACTTATCTTTCAATTATCCTAACAATAAAATACTAAAAGATATAAACATTCATGTCGATAAAGGTGAAGTCGTATCTATATTAGGTGGAAGCGGTGTTGGTAAAACTACCCTTTTCAATATTATCGCAGGTATAAATCCTCTTCAAAGTGGCGAAATTTCTATAAAAGGTAACACAGACTATAAAGGTCGTGTAAGTTACATGCTTCAAAAAGACTTATTATTAGAACATAAGACTATTATTCAAAACATTATACTTCCACTTTTAATAAGAAAAATCAATAAAAAAGAAGCTGAAGAAGAAGCGATAAAGAATCTTAAATTATTTAACCTTTACGAATATAAAGATAAATATCCTAGTGAATTAAGTGGAGGAATGCGTCAAAGAGTTGCACTTTTACGTACATATATGTTCAAAGAAGAACTATTTTTACTAGATGAACCATTCAGTGCACTCGATGCAATTACTAAAATATCATTACATTCTTGGTATCTTGAAATCAAGAACAAACTTGATATAACTACTCTACTAATAACTCACGATATAGACGAAGCTATTGACCTAAGCGATAGAATTTATATCATTAAAAATAAACCTGGTGAAATTGTATCTGAAATAAAAATAAATCTTGATGAACAAAATCAAGACGAACAAAAATTAAAATATAAAAAAGAGATACTAAATATACTTGGATTATAATAATACACCCTAGCGTGAATTTTCACACTAGGGTGTATTATATTATTTGTAAATGAGGCTGACCCAAAAGTTCTAAAATTTAACAAAGTTCACATGAAAACTCATAGACGCAGTGGTTTATTGATAT
>NZ_CAUQNQ010000110.1:0-3750 GCF_963519265.1 uncultured Gemella sp.
ATCGACACTTCTTGTTGAAATTGCAATTATTTTCATATGCAATGACCTCCTTTTTAAATTCATGTTACTTATTATATAAATTTTATATAGAAATGTCAAGATTAAGCTTTCACTATTTTCAGATGTTTCTGAAAATTATAAATTTTTTAGCACATATTTTCCACCGATAAATATTAATTTTTCTAAAGTTATACTATACTATTGTAAATAATTAGAAAGATATGTATAATAATAATTGTGCTAAATTTAAAGGAGGAATAATTGGATGAATTATATATTGACAGTTAAATACCCTAAACAAGAAGTTATTGAAGACGGAAAAGAATCTGTTACAAATATAAAGGAAAATATTGAAGATGCTTCAGCTGAACTACTCCTTGAAAAGTATCAAGAATTTCAACGTGTGGGATATGATGTTAAAGTCAATTTTGTAACTTCGGATGTTTACGATGAATTTGATGTATTCAAAATGGCTGAGATTTTCGATCTTAATGCTATAGATTACAGCGCTAAACTAAAGTTTATTAATCGTTCTAACAAAGGTTCTCATGACTACATTAGCAGTCTTGCTAAACTTTTTGATAGATATACTTTCGACTATGATATTTCTATTAAATTAAAAGTTAATGAAAAATCAGAGATTGATTTCCAAAATGAAGATACTTGGTTTGGTGAAACACCTATTTACCAAATCAATCCAAAAATTAAAGTAAAAGATGCAAAATTGTTTAAAAATTTATACGACGAGTTAAATGAAATAGCTCAAGTTAGTGCCGAAATTAAACCTAAAAAAGTTGAAGAGAAAATACTTCTATTATCGTTAGATAATTACCCAGCTGGAACAGAAGTAGTATTTACGCTTAAAGATTCAGAAATATACGAATAATATATAAATTTAAAATACTTGAAGGATTATTATAAATATGATAATTTTTCAAGTGTTTTTTTCAACATAATATACAAGATAAAGAACTGCTAGACTGTCCTTATACTGCCTAAGAGAAAAATTTAAGTAGAAGAATGCTTCCTAGATGCCTACCCTAGCTTTCTAGTGCATTTATTTTTACATCTCCCAATTTACCAAAAACTAAAATCAACAATTTTTATTTTTAAACAAAAAAAGACACCAGAGAAAATTCTCTGATGTCTTGACGTAATTTGGTATAAGACCAATATTAACGTTTTGAAAATTGAGGAGCACGTCTCGCACCACGAAGACCGTATTTTTTACGTTCTTTCATACGAGGGTCACGAGTTAGTAATCCTGCTGGTTTTAAGTCTTTACGGTATTCTGGGTTTACTTCTAGTAAAGCACGTGCAATTCCGTGACGGATTGCTTGAGCTTGTCCTGTGTATCCTCCACCGTTAACGTTAACTAAAACGTCATAGTTACCTGTAGTAGATGTAACTTCTAAAGGTTGCATTAAGTCTAATACTAATGATTCTAATGGTAAGTATTCACGCATTTCTCTGTTGTTAATAACAACTTTCCCTGTTCCAGGTACTAATCTTACACGTGCTACTGAGCTTTTACGGCGTCCTGTACCGCGATATTCTACTTGTGCCATTTAATAATTTCCTCCTATATTATCCACGTAATTCGTATTTTTCTGGTTTTTGTGCTGCGTGTGGGTGTTCAGCTCCACGGTAAACGTGAAGTTTCATACCTTGAGCTCTACCTAAAGTATTTTTTGGTAACATACCTTTGATAGATAGCTCTAAAAGTTCTTCTGGATATTTTTCTACCATTAATCCAGCAGTTCTTTCTTTTAACCCACCTGGGTGCATTGTGTGACGACGGTAAATTTTATCAGTTAATTTTTTACCAGTTAACACAATTTTAGCAGCGTTGATAATGATAACATTATCCCCAGTATCGATGTGTGGTGTATAAGTAGGTTTGTGTTTCCCTCTTAAAATTGAAGCTACCTCTGATGATAAGCGACCTAAAGTTTGACCTTCAGCATCGATTACATACCATTTTTTTTCTACAGTTGATGGCTTTGCCATATATGTTTGACGCATGTCTTTTTTCCTCCTAGATGTTGTTTTAAATCTGTCATAACGACTAAGTTTTCCGGGGCTTACTCGTGAAGATATATAAACAATATCATAAGTAATAATACCTTATTTTAAGACGAATGTCAAGATATTTTCTTTACTTTTATTTATATTTCTCTATCTTTTTTCAGCTCGAAAAATCAAAATTAAGGGATACTCTAATTTTTACTTTAATATATTTATTTCACCCTTAATTTATCGTTATTAATTTTCTTTATTGAATTATTTAATTGTTTCTAATGCAGCTTTTACTCTTGCAGCTACACGTTCTTTACCTAGTAATTCTAAGCTTGTGTTTAATTCTGGACCGTGCATTGATCCTGTTGAAGCGATACGAATTGGCATAAATAAGTTTTTACCTTTAACACCTGTATCTTTTTGAATCGCTTTGATTAAAGCTTTAATGTTATCAGCTGTGAATTCTTCTACTTCTTCAACTTTCGTTAAGAAATCTTCGAATACTGTTGCTGTAGTTTCTTGTTTTAGAATTTCTAACTCTTCTTCATCAAATTTAACATCCTCAACGAAGAATTGTTTTGTTAACTCAACGATTTCAGCTCCGTAACTCATTTGTGGTTGGTATAATGAAATTAATTTTTCAAACCATGCTTTATTAGCTTCTACTTCTTCAGCTGTTGCTACACCTTCTTTAATGAAGAACGGTAATGATAAGTCTACGATTCTTTCTAAAGGTTGAGCTTTGATGTACTGGTTGTTAATCCATGTAAGTTTATTATTATCGAAGAATGCTGGTGATTTACTCAGACGTTTTTCATCAAAGATTTTCACGAATTCTTCTTTAGTGAAAATTTCTTGTTCACCTTCTGGAGACCATCCTAATAAAGCGATGAAGTTAAATAATGCTTCTGGAAGGTACCCTAATTCATCATATTGCTCGATGAATTGAATGATACTTTCATCACGTTTAGATAATTTTTTCTTACTTTCATTAACGATAAGCGTCATATGACCAAATCTTGGTGGCTCAAACCCTAATGCTTCATACACAACAAGTTGTTTTGGTGTATTAGAAACGTGGTCATCCCCACGTAATACGTGAGAAATTTTCATTAAGTAGTCATCGATAACAACAGCGAAGTTATATGTTGCTACTCCATCATTTTTAATAATTACGAAATCTCCGAAGTCATGCCCTTCGAATGATAATTCACCTTTAACCATATCATCAAATTTGTATGTTCTGTCTTGAGGAACACGGATACGGATAGCAGGTTTCCTACCTTCTTTTTCAAAAGCTTCTTGCTCTTCTTTACTAAGATGAGCGTGTTTTCCGCTGTAACGTGGTGGTAATCCGTTTGCGATTTGCTCTTCTCTTTCAGCTTCTAATTCTTCAGCTGTCATGTAGCATTTATAAGCTTTGTCCTCAGCGATAAGCTGATCAGCATATTTTTGATAAATATCAATTCTCTCAGATTGACGGTATGGACCAAATTCTTTTTCTTTTCCAATACCTTCATCATAATCTAAACCTAACCAGTTCATATATTTAAGTTGGCTACGTTCACCTTCTTCTTTGTTACGTTTGAAATCCGTATCTTCAATTCTTAATACGAAATCTCCTCCGTTGTGTTTAGCAAAAAGGTAATTAAATAATGCAGTTCTTGCATTTCCGATATGTAAATTTCCTGTTGGAGATGGTGCATATCTTACTCTTACTTTTGTCATAGT
>NZ_CAUQNQ010000111.1:0-3738 GCF_963519265.1 uncultured Gemella sp.
TGAATTTATATTATAATGGAATAGAGAACAAAAAAGGAGAATGTTATGCCTAATAATATTTTAGAAGAATTAAAAACGAAATTTGAAGATTTTGCAAGCGAGTTAGAAAATATTGAACCTGAAAAAGTTGATTTAACTCAAATTGACAGATTAATTGCATTAGTAGAAGAATTAGATAACGAAATTAAAACTATAAAATAATAGTAGAATTGGATAAGCTGAAGTGGGAGTGTTTTGCTTTTACTCAGCTTATCTTTATGAATGAGGATACGATGAAAAATAAAAATGGGAAAAGATTAAACGTCTTACTTACAATTAAAAAAATTGGTATTAATGGTGAGGGGATAGGATATTATAAAAAGAAAATTACTTTTGTAAAAGGTGCTTTACCTGATGAGGTTATTGTTTGTGAAATAGTTGAGGAAACACCAAAATATATTATTGGGAAACTTGTTAAAGTAAAAGAACCAAGCCCGCATAGAGTAGAAATTAAACGCGAATATGCAGAAAGTGGAGCATACGGTTTAGCTCATGTTAGTTATGAAAAACAATTAGAATACAAACGCACAATTTTATTAGATGCTTTTGATAAATATTACAGATTACCAAAACCCGATAAATTAGTACTAAAAACATTAGCTAGCCCTGTAACAGAAGGGTATCGTAATAAAAACCAATTTCCACTAGCTGTTAGGAATGGGCGAGTTATTGCAGGGTTATATAAAGAAGGTTCTAACGATTTAGTTGAAATTAATGAAGATTTAGCATTACATGAGAATGGTAATAAAATAACAAACTTAGCTAAGAAATTACTAGGGAAATATAAAGTAGAAATTTCTACAAATAAAAAGAATTACGGTGTGAAATATATTGCGACAAGAACTTCATTCTATAGTGGGGATGTTCAAGTAACATTCGTAGCAAATACTGATAAGATTAAAAACATGGATAAAGTCGTTAATGAACTTAAGCGTGAAAGAATCGTTAAAAGCATAATACTAAATATCACTAATGACAAAGATCACTTGGTAATGGGAACAGAAAGTGTTACATTATATGGTTCAGATTATATTGTTGAAAAAATAGGAGATATTAAGTATGAACTTTCAGCTAAATCATTCTTCCAATTAAATCCACCAGCAACTAAAAAACTTTATGATAAAGTAGTTGAATTTGCTTCACTGAAAGAAACAGATGTTGTATTAGATGCATTCTGTGGAGTTGGAACAATTGGGCAATATGTTAGCCGTAACTGTAAAGAAGTATACGGTGTTGATATTATTCCAGCTGCGATTAAAGACGCGAATGATAATGTTAAATTAAACAACTTAACAAACTGTACTTATGTTGCAGGAGATGCTAATAAAATAGTTCCACGTTGGAAGAAAAAAGGAATCAACTTTGATGTTGCAATAGTAGATCCACCGCGTGTAGGTCTTGGACCACTAGCTAAAAATTTATTAGCGGTTGACGCTAAGAAAATTGTCTATGTGAGCTGTAATCCATCTACATTAGCACGTGATTTAAAAGTACTAACAAGAAAATATAAAATCAGACGTATTCAACCAGTAGACATGTTCCCAGGAACAGCGGCTGTTGAAGCGGTAGTTGAATTGATTAGAAAATAAATTTTAGAGGAAAAATATGGATAGTTTTGAACAATTGAAACAAGAAATAATGGCAGATAGTGATAATAAAAAATACACGGATGAAGGAATAGAACCTTTATTTTCTACACCAAGTACAGCAAAAATATTAATCGTAGGTCAAGCGCCTGGTATTAAAGCTCAAGAGAGTAAAATTTTCTTCAATGATAAAAGTGGGATTAAACTTCGCGAGTGGATGGGAATAGATGATGAAATATTTTATAAATCTGGTTTAATAGGTGTAGTACCGATGGACTTCTATTATCCTGGTAAAGGTAAGAGTGGGGATTTACCACCTCGAAAAAACTTTGCCCAAAAATGGCATTCAAAAGTTTTAGAACTTATGCCTAATCTCGAACTTATTATTCTTGTGGGAAAATATGCACAAGATTATTACTTGGGAAATGATAAAAAAGAGAATTTAACAGCAACAGTGTTTAACTATGAACAGTATTTACCACGTTATTTTCCAATTGTTCATCCTTCACCATTGAATTTCCGTTGGCACAACAAAAATCCATGGTTTATTGAAGAAGTAGTGCCAGAACTGCAAAAAAGGGTGAAGGAAATATTACAGAAATAAATTATTAAAAAATAAAGGCTGAGGTAACTCGAAGATTTTTAAGGAATCATGATGTCAAGTTACACTCAGTCTTTTTATTTTTCTATTATTTCAAATCTAGTCTTCTCACCGTAATATATAAGCAGCGAAGATAGTATTGTTTTTAATTGTTCAAAATCATCAGTTTTTAAAATGATTTCTGCTTTTCCAGAAATTACATTAAAAGCATTACCACTTTTTACAGAGATTATCTCTATGTTTTTGTATTTTGCTGTTTTTCTAACAAATTCCCCAGCGATAACTGTTGTATCAATGGCTTCATGAGGTTCAGCTCCGTGTCCACCTTTACCAAAAATATTAACTAAATATGTATGCATATCTATTGTTCCTCCTTAAGATTATTTATTACATTAGCGGAATCAAATGCTAGTGTTAAGAATATTGAAGCTGTTTGTTTCATAACTTCTTCTTCGAAATCAAAATTTGGATGATGGTGTGGATATTTAGCGAAGGTAGAATTCCCTGCACCAATTAGGAAAAAAGCACCAGGAACTTCTTCAACATAATATGCAAAATCTTCGCCAATCATTAACGGTTCAATTTCCAACTGTTTAATATCTGGAAGAATCTTAGAGGTTGCTTTTTGTATTTCTATTGTTCCTTTTTTGTGATTTATAAGTGGTGGATAACCTCCGTAGTAGATAAATTCTATATTAGTGTCAGAATATTCATTTTCTAGAGCTTTACATAAGGTTTGAAGCTTAGCTAGTACCATTTTATGAAGTTCTTTATTGAAATGTCTAATAGTTCCAGTAATACTTGCTTCTTTAACAGAACTTTCAAGTTTTCCCAAAGTGATAACTAGTGTTTCTCTTGGTTTAGCAAATCGTGAAACTATTTGTTGAGTCATACTAACAAATTCTGCAGCAATAATATTTGCATTTTCCTTAGTGTTGATTATTACTTCAAATCTATCTGCAGCCGCACACAGTTCACTATAACTATAGCCTAATGTTCCAAGTGGAAGTGGTGTCCAAAGATGCGCTCCAAATATTGCATCGACTCCTTCTAAGCAGCCAGCATCAATCATAGGTTTTGCCCCACCTGGAGCTTGTTCTTCACCGTATTGGAAAACTGCTACAACATCATGTGGTAGTTCTTTTTGATAATCCATTAGAACTTTACACGTTGCAAGTAAAGCTGTAGTATGACCATCATGCCCACAAGCATGCATTACATTAGGAATTGTAGATTTGTAAAGAGTATCTTTTGCATCATTTATTGGTAGAGCATCGAAGTCAGCACGAAAAGCGATTGTCTTTGAAGAATCTTGTCCTTTTATTCTTGTAACTACACCATTTAAGCCGACGTTTGTTTTAATATCAGTAATACCAATTTTTTCTAAATATTCTTTAATGAATCTCGCTGTATTTTTTTCGTTAAATGAAACTTCAGGATGCATATGCATATAGCGACGAAGTTCAATCATTTCTGGATAAAATTTTTCAAGTTCATCTTGTATAATTTTTT
>NZ_CAUQNQ010000112.1:0-3735 GCF_963519265.1 uncultured Gemella sp.
GCTAAAGAAGCATTACCTGGATATAGAAAATTAAATCCAATGGTATTCTGTGGATTATATCCAATCGATTCATCAAAATATAATGATTTACGTGAAGCATTAGAAAAATTAGAACTTAATGACTCTGCGTTACAATATGAAGCGGAAACTTCTCAAGCACTTGGATTCGGATTTAGATGTGGATTCTTAGGAATGTTACACATGGAAATTATCCAAGAGCGTATTGAGCGTGAATTTAACATTGATATCATCGCAACTGCACCATCGGTTATTTATAAAGTTGAAAAAACTGACGGAACTATGGTAGATGTATCAAACCCATCAGAAATGCCAGATCCACAAAAAATTAATAAGATAACTGAGCCGTTTGTTAAGGCGAGCATTATGGTACCAAATGACTATGTAGGTGCTGTTATGGATCTTTGTCAGAAAAAACGTGGTATCTTCTTAAATATGGAATATATCGATGATACGAGGGTTAATATTACTTATGATATACCTTTATCAGAAATCGTGTTTGACTTCTTCGATCAACTTAAATCTAATACAAAAGGATATGCGTCATTCGACTACGAATTAACTGGATATAAAGATAGTAACCTTGTTAAGATGGATATTCTATTAAATGGTGAACAAGTCGATGCTTTAAGTTTCATCGTTCACAGAGAATTCGCTTACCAGCGTGGTAAAGTTATTGTAGAAAAACTTAAAAAACTTATTCCAAAACAACAATTCGAGATTCCTATCCAAGCTGCAATTGGAAATAAAATTATCTCTCGTGAAACTATTAAAGCGATGCGTAAAAACGTTCTTGCTAAATGTTACGGAGGGGATATTAGTAGGAAACGTAAACTATTAGAGAAACAGAAAAAAGGTAAAGAGAGAATGAAAGCTGTTGGTAGCGTAGAAGTTCCTCAAGATGCCTTCATGGCTGTTCTGAAAATGGACGAAGAATAATGAAAAGTTATCCACGCGGAGTATATATTCATATTCCATTTTGTAAGTATATTTGTTCATACTGTGATTTCAACAAGTTTTATATACAAAGACAACCTGTTGATAAGTATATAGATTGTTTAATCAAAGAAATTGAGGGTATGGAAAATATTCAAAATGTTGAAACTATTTATATTGGTGGTGGAACACCGAGTGCATTAAGTGATGAACAACTTCATCGTCTACTGACTGCACTTAGAAATAAAATTCCACAACAACTGCGTGAATTTACTTTTGAAGCTAACCCTGAGGATCTTGTTGATTCTCGGGTTGCTTTGGTAAAGGGCTACGGAGTTGATAGAATTAGCATGGGTGTTCAAACTTTTAATAACGAACTGTTAAAAATTCTTGGACGAGGACATGTTGCTGATGATGTAGATATGGCGATTGCTAATTGTAAAAAACATGGGATTGAGGACATTAATGTAGATTTAATGTTTTCATTACCGAAGCAGACTATGGACGACTTGTATGATAGTATGAAGAAGGTTGCAGAATACAATATTAGTCATATTTCTTGTTATTCATTGATTTTGGAACAGAAGACTAAGCTTTATAATCAAGTGAGAGATAAGAAAGTTACATTGCCTTCGAATGAAACTGAGGAGAAAATGTACAATGAGGTTATTAATTTCTTAACAGAAAATGGTTATGAACAGTATGAAATCAGTAATTTTGCTAGACCTGGTCATGAGAGTGTTCATAATAGCAGTTACTGGAAGAATATAGAGTATTATGGTCTTGGGGCAGGTGCACATGGCTACATCGATGGAGTGCGTTACGCTAATCAAGGAGCATTAAAATTCTATATTGACAGTATGTTAGAAAAAGGACACGCAAGACGTGAAGAAAATATGGTAACACCTAAGGAAAGAATTGAAGAGGAAATGTTCTTAGGATTACGCCTTTTGGCAGGTGTAGATTTAGATATTTTTGAAGAAAAGTATGGGAAAAGAGCAGAAGAAATCTTCAAAGGTGTAATTGACAAAAACATAAGAGAAGGGTACTTAGAGATTGAAGGTAATAAACTTCGTTTGACTAGAAAAGGATTATTCTATGGAAATGATGTTTTCTCTGAGTTTTTGTTAGATTAATATAGTTTTTGAAATAAGATAATGATTTTGTGGGGGAAACTTGATAATTTATGTGAAATTTTGAGTTTCTCCCAATAATAAAAGAAAGGAGAATAATTATGGAACGAACATATATTGAAAGATTACTTAGTAATTTGAATGAAGAGTATGGATTTAATTTGAAATTCAGTGATAATTTTAAAAATGCATTTTCTCATTCGTCTTATACAAATGAGAAAAGAATCGCGAAGCACCTGAATTATGAGCGTTTGGAATTTTTAGGAGATGCTGTTGTTGAACTTACAACAAGTGAATTTTTATTTAAGAAATTCTCTGAACTTCCTGAAGGTGAGCTTACTAAGCTACGTGCATCTATTGTTTGTGAAAAAACATTGGTTAAATATGCTTTGCAACTTGGTTTAGATAAATGTATTTATCTAGGTAAAGGTGAAGAAAAAATGGGCGGAAGAAGCCGAGCAGCTTTACTTGCTGATATTTTTGAATCTTTCACAGGAGCAATGTATTTAGAGTCGAATCTTGAAGTGGTGAAAACTTTCTTAAATAATACTTTATTTACAGAAGTGCAAAATCTTGAGTATCACAGCTTTGTAGATTATAAAACTATACTACAAGAGTATGTTTCGAAGATTAAATTAGGTGATATTGAATATGTAGTTCTTGATTCTAGTGGTCCATCACATTCAAAAACTTTCACGAGTGCTATTTTAATTGGTGGAAAACAATACGGAAGCGGAACATCTACAACAAAGAAAGAGTCAGAACAAATCTCAGCAAAACAAGCATTAGAAAAGCTTGGATATAAAGATATTTAAAATTAATGAAAGGAAAAAGAGATGAAATTAGCAAAGGTTGAAGTTACAGGTTTTAAATCTTTTCAGAAGAAGACAACGTTTGAATTTAAGAATAATTTAATTGGTGTTGTTGGACCGAATGGTTCGGGAAAAAGTAATATAATTGATGCTATTCGTTGGGTTTTAGGGGAGCAGTCTGCTAAAAATTTACGTGGTAGTAGCATGAAAGATGTTATCTTTTCGGGAACCGAAGATGCGAAAAGAAAAAACTTTGCTGAAGTAGCGGTAACATTTTCTAACGGAGAAGATAGTTGTGAAATTAAAAGACGTTTGTATAGAAATGGTGATAGCGAATATTACATTGATAATAAACGTGCAAAATTAAAAGATATTACTGATATATATCTAGACCTTGGTATTAATAAAGAGAGTTATAGTATTATTACTCAAGGTAAGGTAGAAGATATTATTTCGTCTAAACCTGTCGATCGCCGAGCAATTATAGAAGAGGCATCAGGAGTATTAAAGTATAAAAATAAGAAAAAAGAAACTAATCTAAAATTAGAAAAAACAAATGACAATTTAATGAGGTTATATGATATTTTCTCAGAAATCTCAGGTCGTTATGAAATCTTAGAAGATCAAAAGAATAAAACACAAAAGTATCTTGATTATTCTAATGAACTTGAAGAGAAAGATATTTTATTAAATGTCTATAATATTGCTGAATATCAAAAGAGACTTGCAGATTTACTACGAGTTAAACAAGACAAAGAATCTGAAAAACTTGGACTTGAAAGTAGACAAGAAGAACTTATTAAAGATTTAGAAAGTATCAAGAATAGTTTAGTTTC
>NZ_CAUQNQ010000113.1:0-3656 GCF_963519265.1 uncultured Gemella sp.
CCTTTATAATTTACCACATTTCCCCACTTTTTTCCACTAATTTCTAAAAAAAAATGAATTTTTTTGAATTTTTTACCATAAAAAAAAGAGAGTGACTCAAAAATCGCGATTTCAGAGAAATCGATTTTGTTGAGTCACTCCCACAAAGTTTATTAGATATCTAAAATGCTTTTATAAATAAAATTTAGATATCAATAAACCACTGCGTCTACGAGTTATCATATGAACTTTGTTAAATTTTAGGACTTTTTTGTCAGTCACTTTTAATTATAATATTCTCTCTCATTATCACCATCTAAAAAATGGGAAGCACTTAAAGAATGTATTCTCTCTACTATTCTTAAAGCCTTTGTTTTATCCACTGTTGTTCTTCCATTAGATAACAATTCCGCTAAATCATCTATACTTAAATTAGATGAAAAAAATGTTGGTAATTTTTCTGCTTCTCTATGATTAATAATTGGACCAAGTACCTCATCACGTATAAACTCCGTAATATTTTCAGCACCTATATCGTCAATAATAAGAATTTCTTCATCTCTTATAAGATCAATATATAAATCATAACTGTTATTACTAATCTTTGATTTTATTTTTCTAATAAATTCAGGATAGTATAAAATTGCTGGTTCTTTACCATTCTGTTTGAAATAATTGTAAATACATCCCATCAAATATGTCTTACCAGTTCCTGTTGGTCCATATATATAGGCACCTCTTGTACTTTGATTATTAAGGATACTTTTACATGTATTGATGATTTCTATTGCTAATTTAGCCTTTTCACTATTTTTTGATAAATTATCAAAAGTATAAGATAGAACTCGCTTTGGAATAAATTCTGTCTTAATTTTATTGGATGTTCTTTGGCTTTCTACTTTTTGTTTATATTCTTCAGTCTCTTGATAAACAATATTAACTTCTCTATTATTACAAACTAACTTAGGACTATGCTCAATATTTAACAACGAATCTTTTGAAATATAATATTGATAAAATTTTTCAAGATTATTTTCTACGTCAATTTTAGTAAAATTATTGTCACGAATAAATTTAATTATCTCTACATCACTTAGAACTTTTTCAGATATAAACTTCTTAAATGAATTTTCTGTATTACTTGATACTATGTTGGATAATTTTTTCATTACACATCCCCCTTATTATATAATACTTTCATCATATCTTTAAAAGTATCTTCATCTTCTTTTGTTACAACCCTATCTTCTGTTTTCTTCACATTACTGTAGTTATTTTTTCTATTTTGTAAGTATTCAGGAAAAGGTGCATGATTAGTTTTTTTATTATTTGAATAATTTTTTTGCTGTTTTTTACTAGTACTAACAGTTTTTTGTTTATAATTTCTAGTATTTCTAACAAAATCAATCGCATCTTTAGCTCCAAATAACTTTTGAGAGCTCCATGCACTTGCAATTTTATCTATATAATTAATATGCGGAATAGAATTATTACCACTTTGCCTAATAGAATACTCTAATAGAATATTAAGTACACCTGTTGGAAAATTATATTTTTTTTGCAATTCTTCTATATTTTTTGCATCTATAGTCGAGATAACTATACCCACTTGTTTATTTAAGAACTCAATAAAACTTGTATTATCAACTTCTTTAGCGAAAATATCATCTTCAGATAACTGCACAGCTTCACTATTCATTAACTGTTTATTTACCATACGTTCTAAAGTAGGTACTTCTTGTTTTCTTATATTAACATTAAGTTGAATAATATAATCACTCAGCAAACTAAGATTTATATCACTTGCTCCATTAGTAATCTCAACAGATTTTTCAATTGCGTTAGCCATGTCTTCTGGCGTCATTTTATAAATATGTGCTAATCCTAAAATTTTATTTTTAATGTCAGGATTAGATATAGCTTCTGTTAAATAACTATTAGCCAAATAAAAATTTAATTTATCAAAATCAAAGAAATATTCATCAAAATTTGGACCATTAAAATCTTTTTTAGACAAATAATCAAAACTAAAATCATTAAGATTTTCTAAATGATACACATCTGAAAACTTAGCTGAGATATCCTCAAAACTTTTAAAACTTACTTTATCAACAGAATAATAACTATACAATTCATTATAATTATTAGTTCCAATTGTATTTTCTAATAATTTAGATAAAATTGGAGTACTAAAAAATTCAGTAAAAGTTAATGCTTCTTTAATTTTATACACAAATTGCCCTACGCCTTCATTATCTATATAAAATGACTGGATTAATCCTAAAGCCTCAAGTTTCTTTCTAGCAACTAAAAACTTATTATTTGATAATCCTAGATTATCTAAAATATCATAATGTAAATAATTTTTTGATAAATTTTTATCACTAAAAATTTTAGATCCTAAGAAAGTATATAAACTAATCGCATCATTTCCAATTAGTGGGAGATACAATAAATTCAATTCTTTTGTACGGTTAGAGATATCAAAATCATTATATACACAATAAAAATCCTTCTCAGAAAAAGTACTATTCATGTTTATCATCCATAACTTCTATGATTATTTGCGTATATTCTAAAGCATAGATAAAATTCTGATTATAATCATACTTAATCTTATCATCATTGCGTAGAGGTGCAAAGAACGATTTTACTAAAATAGGATATATATTATCTAAAAGTAACTTAGCATTATCATTTTCATAAAGTGCTCTTAAAAAATTAAATACTTTATATACACATTTTAGAAATTCATCCTTTGTAGGCGTAGTAATATTAGTATGACTTTCTATTATAGTAGAAAAACTAAGAATATTTTTTTTCTCATTTTTTGCAACAAATGTTCTTAAATCATCTATAAGTTTATACATATAATTAAAGAATGTCTCATGATTTTCTAAGTAGTCATTGTTTATAATTTTAGACTCATTTTTTAATAACAATTTATTAATATTATAATCAGTCACAAATAAATAAATCTTATACAAATCTGAAAATTCAACATCACTTAATTTTGTATAATCTTGAACTATACTATTCAGACTCTTACCTTCTTTATAAATATTATAAATAGTGTTTAGCCAAATAAACTCATCAAGATTTTCTTTTTCAATAAGTGTAATTAGGTAATTATTAAAATTATACTGTTCTTCGTGTTCAAAAATTATAGAAATTCTACTTTCAATTCTTGTAAGAATTGAGTTGAATTCTCTTTCAGCTTTTTTATCAAAATTTTCTTCATCAAAAGAAGGCTTTAATGAAGCTTTGATACGTTTAAATTCGTCAAAACTATTATCTAAATTATCGATTCTTTCTTGGTAAACTTCATTATAACCAGGTTTTTGTGCATGATAGTAGGTCTCTATAGCTTTATTAAATTCTAAAACTTTTCCTAAAATTTTAATATATGCAACTTTTATATTCTTATTATCAGATATATTATTTATCAATTTTAGTGCATTTAAAATGTCTTTCTTATTTTCACTAGTTAACACTAAAGTTTTCTCATCTTCTAAATAAAACATTCCCAAACCTCCAAAAATATATTACTATAATTATGATACTCTATTTTATTAATAAAATCAAAGTATATGTAAGTTATTATATAAAAAAAGAACCTTCCAAAGGAAGGCTCTCACTGTTGCCTGGCAACGTTCTAGTCTCACAGGGCGTAAGCC
>NZ_CAUQNQ010000114.1:0-3613 GCF_963519265.1 uncultured Gemella sp.
TTGAAGAAGTTTAATTTTTGACCATATCTTAATGTTGCTAGTCTATATACTCTAACACTTGCAAATGACACAAGCAATGTAGTTACAGCTAATATACCATAAGATAATCCTAATTCTTGAATAGAAACATGGCTTATTGCATAACGTGTAAACATTACAAAGTATGATGTGAATGGAACATATGATAAAATCTCTGCAATTTTAGTATCTCCTGTTGAACCCATAATGTAGTAGTTTGCGAAGAATGCACCCATAAATGTTAACATCGGTAAAGTTATCGCTCCGTTGACATCCTCAATCTTACTAACTAGTGAAGCGAATGCAGCATACATAAACATAAACATTACAAAACCAGTTAAGGCAAACACTAGTCCGACACCAAGGACTTTCAAGTCTACGTTTTCTATAATATGTTTAATATTATCGCTATATCTAGAACCATTAATTTTTAGACCTGCGAATAAACCACCTATGATTAAGCCCATTTGAATAAGTACCGCAACCGATAAAGCTAGTACTTTTCCTAAAATTAACGTTCTAGGATTTACAGTAACTACTAATAATTCCATAGCTCTATTACTTTTTTCTTTAACAACATTTGTCGCAACTACACTACCAAATTGAATTACTGTCATATAAACGATGAATGTAAGAGCATAAACTACTACAACATTTATTACTTGAGTTTGAGCATCAGAATCTCCACTTACATTTACAGGAGTCGGTTGTGGAAGATGTGCTTTTACGTTAGTTACTTTATCATAATCTAAACCATTTTGTTTATAGACTAATTTTTCTACATTTTTTCCAAAAGCTTCTTTAAATTCACTGTTACCTTTACTAAAAATAGATTGTCTAGATAAATACTCATAACTATCTTTAGTTAAAACGATACCTTCATCTAATTTTTTAGCTTTAACATCTTTTTCTAAAGCCTCTTTACTATCGTATTTTTTAGCTTCTTTTAGATCATCTAATTTAATATTTGCATCTTTTACAACATATGCACTACGCGTGAAATTATCGTTACTATCGCCTTTAAACAGATTACTGTTCGCAATCGATGGTATGAATGTTATACCTATAGCGATAATGAAATATACTGCCATAATAACCTTTGTTGATGTTTTGGCAAAAAATTGTTTTAATTCAAAATTAAATACTGTACTAAAATTTTTCATAATTACTTACCTACCTGTTCTTTGAAAATATCTTCTAACGAAGGTTTATAAAGTTTGAATTCTTCTATATTAAATGTACTTCCAGCTAATCTTGCTAAAAGTTCTTTTTTAGCTCCTTCATCTTTAAAATCAAGAAGCACTCCCTCTGGTACTAATGAATACTCAATACCTAGTGGCACAGCTTTAAGATTAGCAAGCAGTTCCTCTTTCTCAAAACCACTAACACTTAAAATCATTTTTCCATGTCCAAGTTGCTTTTTAATATAATCTAGATTCCCGCTTAGAGTAATTTTCCCTTTTTCTAGTATATTAATGTCCTCACAGAATGTTTCCACAACTGGCATTTGGTGAGATGAAAAAATAACAAGTTTATCTTTTTTAATAAAGTCTGTAATAATTTCTTTTAACTTCGATACGTTCACCGGGTCTAGTCCACTGAACGGTTCATCAAAAACAAGAATATCTGGATCATTCATAACACTTTGAATAATTTGAATTTTTTGTGCATTCCCTTTAGATAATGTTTTTAATGCTTGTTTACTATCCTCTAATTCAAAGTATTCTAACCATTTTTTCGCTTCTGTTTGCGCAGCTTTCTTCTTCATGCCTTTTAACATTCCGAAGTAAGTAAGCTGATCTACTAAACCTACACCGTCATACATTCCGCGTTCCTCTGGTAAATATCCAATTTTCACCTTACTGTGATCTAAAGGTTTCCCATCTAATAAAATCTCACCTTTATCAGGTTTAAATATATCTAACAAAATTCTAAAACTTGTAGTTTTACCACTACCATTTCGTCCAAGGTATCCGTTAGCTACTCCACTTTTCGCTGTGAAGCTAACACCTTTAAGAACCTTTTTATTACCAAAACTTTTCTCTACATTTTTAAATTCTAAAATCATAATCCATGCCTCTCTTTCTAACTTTTTAAAAGTTAAATCCCCTTTTATTCTTCATTATTTTTTATTTCTTTTGTTAACTTGAAATATTTTGGTATGAACATTCCAAGTCCACCTATACAGTAACCAAATATACCACCTATTAATCCACCAATTAACATGGCTAACACGTCAGGTATTCCACTATTACCCATTTAATATTAGTGAAATACAATACCCCTATTATATTTATTAAAATAAATAAAACTATAAATCTTAACAATCTATATTTAATAATTTCTAATTCTGTCTCGGTATCAGTATATATCGGATAAGAACTCGAAGTCCCTTCAGCAAGTCTAAACAAATTATAAACTTGAAACTTATAAAGCTTCCAGCCACTTGCTTTATAATACTCTTCTATCTCTGGTGTAAAGTTTTTATCAAAGATAAACTTATATTGCTTATCGCTAGTCTCTGAGACTTTCTTCATTCTAATTGCCACTATAGCCTCTTTATCATATTCATATCCCTGAGCAGCAAGATGATTCATTTTATCCGCTACTTTATCATAGCTTATAAATACCGGAACATATTTATACTTCATAAATTCAATCCTTTCTTCTCTTTAAAAATAAATATTTTATAAAGAACGCTATATTTACAGCACCTAGTCCTAGAC
Organism: uncultured Gemella sp.; assembly: GCF_963519265.1. Classification (GTDB taxonomy): domain Bacteria; phylum Bacillota; class Bacilli; order Staphylococcales; family Gemellaceae; genus Gemella. The sequence goes on from NZ_CAUQNQ010000114.1 coordinate 2,745, forward strand.
CAAATCCAAAAAACATTCCTAAAATAAAATCTATTACTTCAGATGCCATTAAAAATTCATTTATTATGTGCGCTACCAAAGCTATAAGAAAGCATCCTAACATGATTTTCGCATTAAATCTTATTCTATATAGCCACATGTATTCTTCACTCAAATTATCTGTATATAATGTAGTTGCCGTAGGTTCACCACGTAGTATCTGCCAAAAAATACCATTTCTAACTACTTCCCAACCGTTAAATCTGTAAAAATCTTGACGTTCTGCATCGAACTTTTTATCATATACCAGTTCGTATTTATAATCGGTTCTTTCTCCTTTTTCTAATAAAATTAAGAACCCCAGAAACTTTTTAAAATGCCAGCCCTTTTCACTATATCTTTCTAACTTTCTCATGAGTCTTTTATTTGTTAAAGCGAACGTATGTATCACCTTATATTTACTCATCACTTCCACCACCTATAAACTTCTTAGCTACATCGAGTAAAAACTGTCGAAGTTTTAAATTTTTCTCCAAAACTTCCATGCCTTTTGGAGTAATATAATATTCTTTTTTCGAATTATCAATTTCTTTATCTTCTATCCAGCCTACAGAAACCATTTTACCTAAAGTTGTGTACATTGTCGCAGATCCAATAATAATATTATTATCAGTAATTTCTGCCACCTTTTGCATTATTAAGTATCCATGAATAGGTTCTGTTAAAACTAGAAGCGTAAAAAATATACTATCTGTTAATTCGCCCGTTTCATAAGGGCTTAACTTTGCCATTTTATTCCTCCTAACTTAATTAGAGATACTCTTTCATATATCCATCATCGATATATCTATCTTTGATATAATTATATATCCATCATTGATATAAGTCAA
>NZ_CAUQNQ010000115.1:0-3603 GCF_963519265.1 uncultured Gemella sp.
CGGTTTTATAAAGAGTGTTGCTTATTTCAATCATTATTATTTAATCTTTCAGCCTTGGGATTAAACTCTCTTCTAAAAAAACATGAAATAAAAGTCTCTCTACTAATATTTTATATTACGGTTTACTTAGTCTATATTATACTAAACAACCGTCATTGTCAAGGATTTTGTAAAAAATGTTAGAACGAGTGAAAAATCATTAATTTTTATAATTGAATTTTCTAATCGCTCTAGGCTGAATATATATTTATTTTTTTATATTAGTTAGGGATAACTCGACAAATCGACTTTCGAATCACTCTCTCTTTAAAATGCTACTTTGTTCTTCTAGGTTTTAAAGCTGATAAACCATGCGCCTTAAGTATAATTACTTTCTAACAAGCTACTTTTAATTAGTTTGTCATCTTATTCTCCTAAAAATTCTATTAACTCTTTTGAAAATTCATCTGCGTATTGGAATAATGATCCGTGTGCTGCATTTGGATAAATTATTAATTTACTATTCTCTATTTTTTGATGCATGTTATATGAGTTAATAGTAGGTACCATTAAGTCTTTATCCCCATTTACGATTAGTGTAGGTTGCGTAATAAATTTTAAATCGTCATATCCTATAGTACTCCAACGTTTGATTGCTTTTAATTGTCTTAAGAAGCTAGGAACTTTCATATCGGCATCTGCATTTTCTTTACTACGACTTGCTAATCTATCTAGTACTTTATTCGCTTCAATTTTTCCTTTTTCATCGTGGTTATAGAAGATAAATCTCTTAGGATCTACCCTATTTAATCCTGCTTTTAGCATGAATTTGAAAGTAGTACTAGTCACAGTTCCGATTCCTTCCCCGTCTCTTGGTCCTGTTCCTACTAATATTAATTTTTCTACTAAGTCATTATTTAATCTTGTTACTTCTTGAGCGATCATTCCACCCATTGATAATCCAAGTAGGTTTATTTTGTTATAACCTAATGCTTTAATAATGTCGATAGCTTGTTGTGCCATCCCTGGAATTGTTGTAGCTACTTTTCCTTCACTTCCTCCAACTCCTGGTAGATTTAATAAAATAATATGATGTTTTTCTGCTACTAGGTCGATAAATTTCGGATCCCAATTATCCATTGTCGCCGCTAAGTGTACTAACATCACTAATGGTCTTTCTGATTTACCTTTATTAATTTCTCTATATGCTATTTTTAATCCATTAACATTAATGTATTCATTTCTTTTATTTATATATGACATGATTGTCTCCTAACTTTATTATGTTTGTTGATATTTTGAAATAATATGAGCGACTTGAAAAATATTTTACTAAGAAACCATTATTTTCTAGTCGCACTCTTCTATTATTTCTATATTTTTATATTATTTAAAACTTAAAACTGTTTTACCTCTTGAACGTCCATTTGCTACTTTATCTAATGCTTTATTAACTTCTTTAAAGTCAAATATAGTATCTACAGATGGTTTAATTTCTAATTTTGTGAAAATGTCAGCTACTTCTTGTAATTGTTTGCCATTTGACTCTACGAAAATGAAGTCATATGATACTCCATATTTATTTGCCATTTTATCGAATTTTCTTCCAGCTAAACCTAAGATGAATTGTTTCCAGCAAGCTAAGTTCATACGTTTAGCAAAACTTCCATTTGGCATCGCTCTTAGTGACACTAATTTACCTCCAGATTTCATAATAGTCATTTGTTTTTCAGTTTCTGCTCCTCCAAGAGTATCCAATACGTAATCGATATCTTTTAGTACAGTTGTGTAATCTGTTGTTTTATAGTCGATGAATTGATCAACACCTAATTTTTCAACACGTTCTTTATTTTCTACACTACCATTAGTGATTACTGTTAATCCTTTTGCTTTAGCGATAGGAATAGCCATACCACCTACTCCACCTGTTCCACCTGAGATGAAGATTGTTTTTCCTGATTCTGCCCCCATAAGTTCTAAAGCTTGCATAATTGTTAATGCTGTTAATGGAACAGCTGCTGCTTCTTCATCAGTTAGATAATCTGGTACTTTAGCGATTGCATCTTGATTAATAGCTACATATTCAGCAAAAGCTCCGATTTTATCTAATGGTAATCTAGAGAATACTCTATCTCCAATTTCAAAATTAGCTACATTACTTCCTTTTTGTTCAATTATACCTACTACCTCATTACCTGCAACTTGTGGAAGTGTATAAGGTACGATAATCTTCACTTCTCCGCGTGAAATCATGTTATCTAGTGGATTTACTCCTGCTGCTGTAACTTTTACCAACACTTCATTTTCATTTATTGTAGGTACTGCTACTTCTCTAATTTCAAGTTCTATATTATTTTTATTATATTTTGTGTGTACTGCTGCTTTCATTGTTTATTTTTCTCCTATTATGTATAATTCTTTAATTAATTTTTCTAATGTTTTACTTTCAAGTTTTTTATAAAAAGCTTCTTGTGCTTCATTAAATACTGGCTGTAATAAGTTTTCGATATTTAAACCAACTGGGCATTCTTTATTAGCACCTTCATGGATATTTACTAAGTATTTATCAGGATAAATGATTTGATAAATTTCTGATAATGTAATGTCTTTAGGCTCTTTTGCCAATGTTATTCCAGTTTTTCCTTGTTGACTTTCTATTAGTTCACCTTTTTTTAACACTGCCAAAATTTTTCTTATGTGACTACTATTTGTATTAACACTTTTAGCTAGTAGCTCCGAAGAAACTACTTTATCTGTTTCTGAAATATATATTAGTATGTGTAATGCTACTGAAAATTTTGTATCCATATTTTTCTCCTTTAACTGTCTTTATTCAACTTTTTAACTTGTTCTCGTATCTGATACAAGTATAAGTCTAACATCGAATTTTAAATATGTCAACTTCTTTTTTAAAAAATATTTATAAAAATGACTTTAAGCCTCAGCTATAGAGATAAGCCACTACGTCCTTGCCATACATATTTTCTAATTTTATATTTCTCTACAATTTTTAGAATAATTTTACTGTGCTAATATTTCCTCGTGTATTCTACACTCGAAATATTAACAACTACCCCACCTTTTTAGTTGCTTAAATATTGAAAATAGTATAATATGTGTAGGTATGTAGATTACTAGAATACTCTAGTTAATATGTAAAAATAAAATATTTGTGAGGTATAAAATGGAAAATTGGGTTGAAATTACAATTCATACTACTAATGAAGCTAGTGAAATAGTTGAGTCTATTCTTCTTGATTATGGTTCAACTGGGGTTGCTATCGAAGATCCTACTACTCTTGAGGAGAACTTACATGATGATTTCGGTACTATCGTTGAGCTTAGTCCTGCTGATTATCCTGAAGTCGGAGTTGTCGTTAAAGGATACATTAATGAGCTAAATTTTGATGAGGAAACTTTCAAACGTTTTGAAGCTGAGCTTCTTGCTTTAGGTGAAAATATCAATATTGGAGATTTCTTCAAAATTGAAACTACTATTATTCAAGATAGTGATTGGGAAAATTCTTGGAAAGATTATTTCGATATTCTTAATATCGGTGAAAAATTCGTTATTGTACCTACATGGCGTGAATATGAAAATACTGAAGATAAATATATTATAAA
>NZ_CAUQNQ010000116.1:0-3595 GCF_963519265.1 uncultured Gemella sp.
AAATTTCGTATAAAAATACATCTAATGGAATTTTTTGATTACAGTAACTACATCGACCTTTTTTATATAAATAGCTAAAGATTGGAATTAAGTCGCCTGCTTTTAATTCTTGATGACAACTAGCACAATAACTTCTTCTAAACAGAAACTCTTTCTTATTTTCACTATCGACCAAACATTTTATCGCACTAGCAAAAATAAGACTTACAATAATAATAAATATGTACCTTTCCATAAATATCTCCCCCTATTTTATAACTCTTCGATTATATTTTAGCACAAATATAAACACTTAACCATATCTATTATCATGAACTTCGCAATATATTAATAATATTTTCTTATTTTTTAATTATAAAAATCTAAATTTTCTAGACTAGCGATATACCTGTTATTTTTGTTCTTTTCAAAGTTATATTTTTTCTACTCCGTATATATACACCTTTACACTACACGAGAAAGGAAGTGATTCAAAAATTGCGATTTCTTAAGGAACAAGATTTTGTCGAGTTTTCCCCTCAAAATTTATTAGACATCCAAAAAGCTTTTGTAAAGCTAATTTAAATACCAATAAACCAATGCATCTATGAGTTATCATATAAACTTTTAAAAAAAATTCAGAACTTTTGGGAAACTCTCTTAAATTCTTTGTATTTCAACTTACTTCTACTCATTAAATTCCCAACGACCATTATGTCCTGTACTTACATACTTAAGGTTATTTATTATTTTATAATCCTTTCAATAGTCTTTACACTAACTCCAGCTTCATCTGCAATAGTTTTTCTTGTAATCTTATCATTGCTTTCTTACTTTTTCTTTGATAAACTCTACAAGGATTACCTTATTACGAACGACTCCCTGAGCATCACACTGAACAATATCTTGAGAAACACCATGGATGACATTCTGAACAATGCTTCGAATGGCATTATTACCTCCCACTTTCTGCGTTACTATCTTCTAAAGAGGAATAATCGTTTTGAATACATTTCATTCTTCAAATACTGGACTTTTCCCTAAATAAAGCTGTGTATATTTGTAAGTATTTCTCATTCCTGAACCAATTTATCAGCAAGACCTATTTCTCTAAACACCTTTGATATTGCCTGATTCTTAGGAAGTAGTAAATTAATAATGGCTTGTTGAATTCCCAGTCTTATATCCTCAGCTCGCCCTTCTGCTCACCCTTCTACGAGACCGGCAACCATACCATCAGCATAACTAGCCGCTCTTCCTTCTTCCTATGCATACATATACGAAGCACAATAATGGTCTTGTTGCCTTGTTCTCTCATCATACATATCTTTGTATTCTCCTACAGATACGCTTCAAATTCTTGTTCACTTATATTTAATTTCTTCGCTACTATCTCTTTAGTGAGTAATCCTTCTTTCACTAAATCTATCAACTCACTTACTCGACCTTGCTCAATCCCTTCTGCTCGTCCTTCTGCTCTCCCTCGTTCTATTCCTTGTGCCATTCCATATTCAATTCCCTCTTCACGTGCATAAGCATACGTCGCCCATTGGTGATCTAATTGTCTTGTTCTTTCATCATACATATCTTTGTATTCTCCTACAGATACGCTTCAAATTCTTGTTCACTTATATTTAATTTCTTCGCTACTATCTCTTTAGTGAGTAATCCTTCTTTCACTAAATCTATCAACTCACTTACTCGACCTTGCTCAATCCCTTCTGCTCGTCCTTCTGCTCTCCCTTCTGCTCGTCCTCGTTCTATTCCTTGTGCCATTCCGTATTCAATTCCCTCTTCACGTGCATAAGCATACGTCGCCCATTGATGGTCTAATTGTCTTGTTCTTTCATCATACATATCTTTTTCCTCCTTAGTCCAGTTTCTAACATTAAGTAAATCATCGGCTTGGTCAATTATTTCACCAGGTTCACTTGTGTACTGCTTGTTGCCGAAAAATTCTAGCCAACGTACTTTATTATAACTTTCTTTTAATTCTGGTTTGTATTTTTTAAGTTCTAAAAATACTATTTTCAACAACGGCATCTCTTTTATGTCGTTGTCTATATACATTTTTAGTTCGGTGTTTCTTGTTTCTTCTTTGATTAAAAAAGTACTTATAGGATCATCACCATCAAAGTAGTTTTTGTCTACTATCGCTGCTACATAAACTGGTGGTAGTTTTTTGTAAATAGCGTGTTTTTCTTTTTCATTTTGTTTTAACCTTTCGATATTATCATTAACTTGTTTGCATAGGTACGCCCAGATACGATTCATGAAGAATGCCTGCTTAGCTAATTGCACTTCGATTATAACTTGTGCGTGATTGTCTAGTTCGACAAGTATATCAACAGCTATATTAAAATCATCTTCTACATTACTATTAGCACGAAAGATTTTATCGCTACCAATTAGTTTTGCACTTTTTGCCGGTAAATCGAAAATATCCTGTACAAATTGCAATGCCACCGCCTCGTTACAAAATACTTTTTTTACTACCAGATCATAAATTGGTTTAATATTTTTATGGCGTTCATCCATATTTTTTCTCCCCCTTTTTTATTAATTATAATTTTTTTAATTTTTTTCTACCCTATTACTAACTTTATTATACTAGAAAAAAATCATTTTTTCTAATGATATCACTGTTCTACGAGAAGTTCAAACACAAAAAATCCAAGAAATGAACCTTTCGATTCTTCCTTGGATTTCTTGCTCTTCTAGATTATCTAAACAGAAAATTTCAAAGATTTATTTTCGATGATTTAGTGACTTTTACTCTTCATCTTTTTTACGTCTTTTAGCAACTGCTAGTAAGCTTCCTAGTACAGCTAATCCTAGACCTGCTAGTCCTGTATTAGTTTCTGATGTACCAGTATTCGCTAAGCGTTTAGTAGATTTCTCTACTTTAGCTGTTGATTCTGGCTTAATGTTTTCATCAACTTTTGGTGATGTTGGAGTAACTTTTCTGAAGATATGCGTTACAATATCATCTTTAGTTTCTGTTCTAACGAATACATATCCTTCAATTTCTCCAGCTTCTAGCGCTTCATTAGCTTTACCTAAAACTTTTGGCGCTTTCACATCAGCCGCTTTAAGCTCTCTACCATCCTCATCAATCCATTTAGTGATGATTAATGCAGGTCTATCCACTGTTGGAGTAGAAATAATATGTCCATTTTCATCTACATCAGCTGTTCCGATTGTATCTGTGTATTCTGGAATTTCTACAACTGGTGGTGTGATTAAGTTTCCATTCTCGTCTACTCCTGATGTACCAATTGTTCCTGTGTATTCTGGAACTTCTACAACTGGTGGTGTGATTAAGTTTCCATTCTCATCTACTCCTGGTGTAGATATTGTTCCTGTATATTCTGGAATTTCTACAACTGGTGGTGTGATTAAGTTTCCATTCTCATCTACTCCTGTTGAACCAATAGTTCCAGTGTACTCTGGTACTTCTACGCTTGGAGCATTATTTGGAATTTCAAACTTGAATTCACCAAGTTTATGAACATCATCAATAGCTTTCTCTCCGTCTTTCTGAGCTTTCGCTATCTCATCTGCATTATTTGCTTCATCAACTTTAGCCTTAGCTGCTTCTGTAGCTTTGTCTACT
>NZ_CAUQNQ010000117.1:0-3534 GCF_963519265.1 uncultured Gemella sp.
TGTTTAGAGATTTCATCAAAATGAATAGTCGATGTCCCCGGAATATACCTAGTCCCCTGAGATAAAAATTTCCTAACAGTATCTTTATCATAACTATTGTCTCCAGATAGAGCCACAGGGATTAAAAAGTTATTTTTATAATTGGCTATAAAATCTATTATTACCACAAAATCTTTATTCGCAGATTTTCGCAAACCACGACCCAACTGCTGAATAAAAATAATAGAACTTTGAGTGGGTCTTAACATTATTACCTGATTAACCTCTGGTATATCTACCCCTTCATTGAAAATATCTACGGTAAATATATAGTCTAACATATCGCCATCATTCGCAACTAACTTAGTAATCTCCTGTTCACGTCGTTCCTGACTATCTTCACCTGTCAAGCTAGTAGTATTATAACCACGTGCATTAAACTCTTCACTAAGCACCTTAGCTTCTTGTTTTGACGAACAGAAAACTAGACCTTTTACTCTATCTCCTGAATAACCATAATAATTGATTTTACTTATAATATGCTCAACACGTTCATTAGACACTAGATTTGAAAAATCACTAAGTTCGTCAATAACCTTACCATCAACCTCTAGATCACTAATACCAAAGTAATGAAATGGGCATAATAATGAATTTTCCATCGCTTCTTTTAAGCGGACTTCATAAACGATATTATTGTTAAATAATTCATAAATATTAAAACTATCGGTTCTATCAGGACTTGCCGTCATCCCTAGATAAAATGTCGGTTTGAAATAATCCATCAATCTAAGATAACTGTCAGCTCCTGCCCTATGTACCTCATCTATTATAATTTCATCAAAATGACTATCGTTAAAACTCTTAAAAATATCTTCTTTAGAAATAGTTTGAACTGTAGAAAACATAAAATCTGCCTCTATATTTTTCTCTTTACCTGTAAGTAAACCATAGCTACGGCTAGTTCCAAAAATAGTCTTGAATGTCTCCAACGCCTGACGAGCAATTTGTTCTCTATGGACTATAAACAACAATCTCTTAGCGCCTATACTCTTCATCGCAAAAGCAGCCGCAAATGTCTTACCAGTTCCTGTCGCAGAAATAAGAAGACCCTTGTTATCTTGATTACGAAGTTTTTCGAAATTTTCTATAAAACTCCTTTGCATCTTATTCGGTTTAATTTCCTCGGAAATAATTTTCTTAGTAACAGTCTCAATCTGATTACTAGCGAATTCTTCAAGGTACTTATCTTTTATTTCAGAGTAAGAATTGGATTTCTCCCATAAACTATTAAACTCATCTAAGACATTATCAGCTAAAATCCTATCTCCTACAATAAAGGTATTCCATTCTTTATTTATCGTAAGCGCTGCACTCGTTAAGTTAGAACTTCCCATTAGCACTTTCCACGAATCACCATATCTAAATAAATAACCTTTAGTGTGGAAGCCGTGTTTATTTTCTACACAATCATAAACCTTTAGAGATGTATTTTTAAAATTAGACAATTTCTCTAACACTTTAGGAGTATTAAAATATAAATAATTCGTCGTTAAAATCTTTCCACTGATGTTTTTTTCTTCTAAATTCTTCAAAGTCTGAAGCAAACTAGTCAAACCACTTTCTGAAATAAATGCCACGCTGAAAATAAATTCATCACACATTTCTAATTCACTCTCGAGCGTGCTAAGAACTTTCTTCGCTTCTAAATGATTATTATAAACAAATATATTCTTCATTTTAACCTCCTTTTATTAGATTAGCCATTAATTATTTCATAAGTTATTAATGCTTCTTTCATAACTTTTACATTATGAATACGTACCATTCTAGCTCCTCGTTTCACCGCTTCTAATGATAAAGCCGCACTTACTATATCTCTATCTTTCGGATTACTATTACCACCTAACACATAATTCGTCGTTCTCTTTCTACTTACCGCATATAAGATTTCACAACCTAGTGAATTAAGTAACTCTAATTTTCGTGTAATTTCTAAATTAGCTTCTGCAGTTTTACCAAATCCCATTCCAGGATCGACAATTATGTTTTCTTTTCTCACACCAGCATTTAAGCAAATATCAACACTCTCACCTAATTCACGCACAACTTGTTCAATCTCTTGCCCTTCTTCTACACCACCATTGTGCATAATAAAGATAGGAATATCATGTTTAGCAGCTACTTCTGCCATAGTACTTCCTTTAGCACCATTTACATCATTTAGTACATCTACTCCTGCTTCAATCATATATTCAGCTACATTAGGCTTATACGTATCAACGCTAAAACACACATCAGGAAATGTTTTTCTTAATATTGGAAATACGCTTTGTAATCTAGCAAGTTCGTCTTCCTCACTAACTACAGTAGAACCTGGACCAGTCGATTCAGCACCGATGTCAATAATATCTGCACCTTCAGCTACCATCTTACGAACACCTTCTATCGCAGCTTCCGCATCATAAAAATCTCCTCCATCTGAAAAAGAATCAGGAGTAAAGTTTAATATCCCCATAATTAAATATTTTTTTTCATTTAATAATTGTTTTAATTTATTCATTCTGTCACCTTATCATTTTATTTTGCATACCTTACTATTATATCATGTGACTATGGGGTTTGCAGTAAAAAAAGAAGCAACCCTAAAATCTTGATTTTAGAATTACTTCTCAATTTTGCTGATTGGGTGTAACTTCCCAATTTTTTATACACTCTTTTTCTTCAACGAACGAATGACCGGCTCTTTTCTAAATGCATAATACAGCTGAACAGCCATTACGACCCATAGAATTGGTTCTACAAATATTACTCCTAAATATCCTGCACTTGGAATAATAAATATTACAAATAATATTTTCCCTAGCATTTCTATAATACTTGAAACAAGTGGCATCATCTTTTGCCCTAAACCTTGCAGAGCATTTCTTAATACTAAAAGTATAGCTAAAAATGGATAGAATGCAGAACTAATCTTAAGATATAATGACGCCTGGTAAATTAATTCTTCATCATTACTTCCTGTAATAAGTTCATTTAAATATGAACTTGCGAAAAATAGCGTAATACATATGAAGACTGACCAAATTATCGTAACAAGCGCACCCTTACGCAATCCTTCAACTATTCGACTATACTGTCTTGCTCCGAAGTTTTGCGATGTAAAAGTCGTTATAGTCGCACTCATAGATCCTACTGGAAGTAGTACGAACATCATTATTCTTCTAGCACTTGTTTGAGCACTGATAATTACTGGACCTAAAGCATTAATCGATGTTTGTAAGATTACTGTACCAATCGAAACAACAGAAAACATAAGTCCCATCGCCAAACCTTGGCTAAATAAATCAGAATAAAGTTTTTTATTCCATGTAAAATGTTTTTTTGTTGGAATTAGAAATGGTGTTTTTCTACGAATATAGTTAAAACATAATACTGCAGAAATACCTTGTGAAAGAATAGTTGCAACTCCAGCCGAACGTACACCCATATGTAAATATGCAATAAAATATATATCTAATACAGTGTTAATAATTGCTGAAAAAATTAAGAAAT
>NZ_CAUQNQ010000118.1:0-3483 GCF_963519265.1 uncultured Gemella sp.
AAATAAAAATCTAGTTGCATAGAAGGAAACAAGATCAGAAATGGTCTTGTTTTTTATGTATGTGTAAAAAAAACTAAAAAAGTGTGTAATCAATATCTATGTTTTGTTATAATAAAAGAATGAAACCTTTTACAAAGTGGACCGGTGGTAAACGTAAGTTATTACCTATTTTGACAGAGTTATTACCTGATGATTTTAATAGGTATTATGAGCCTTTTATAGGTGGTGGAGCACTACTTTTTAAGCTCTTACCACATGATGCAGTTATAAATGACTTTAATGAGGAATTGATAAATTCGTATTTACAGATACGAGACAATCCGAATGAGTTAATAGATCTATTAGCAGAACATAGAGATAAAAATTCGAAAGATTATTATCTTAATATTCGTTCCGCTGACAGAGATGGACGTATTGAGAGTATGACTGATGTTGAAAGAGCTGCAAGAATTCTTTATATGTTACGAGTTGATTTTAATGGTCTTTATCGTGTGAATTCAAAAAATCAATTCAATGTCCCATACGGTCGATATAAGAATCCGAAAATTCTAGACGAAGATTTGATTTATGAAGTATCCGGGTATCTAAACGCCAATAATATTCAAATTTTACAAGGAGACTTTGCTAATGCTGTTGCTGATGCCGTTGATGGTGATTTAGTATATTTTGATCCACCCTATATTCCTTTGTCTGAAACCAGTTCTTTTACTTCTTATACTCATGAAGGTTTTTCTTATGAAGATCAAGTGAGGTTAAGAAATACCGTTAGGGCTTTAACACGACGTGGTGTTAAGGTTATTTTATCAAATTCTTCAAGTCCATTAGTCGAGGATCTTTATCAAGAGTTTAATCTCCATTATGTGGATGCTTCGCGTACAAATGGTGCAAAGCCAACAAGTCGTGGGAAAATTAAGGAAATTATCGTTACAAATTATGAATAATTACGAATATGAGTATGGAGGTGTTGTAATGGACAAACCATACTATTATAAAGATAGAGCAATCTTGGTACATGCAGATACATTTGAGTTTTTAAAAAAGATAAAACCTGAAAGTATGGATATGATTTTTGCGGATCCACCATATTTTTTAAGTAATGGAGGTTTCTCAAATTCAGGAGGTAAAGTCGTTTCAGTAAACAAAGGAGACTGGGATAAAATTGATACTCTTGAAGAAAAGCATGATTTTAATAGAAATTGGATTAGATTAGCAAAAAAAGTTTTGAAACCCAATGGAACAATTTGGGTTTCAGGTAGTTTTCATAATATATATTCTGTTGGGATGGCCTTAGAACAAGAAGGTTTTAAAATCCTAAATAATATAACATGGCAAAAAACTAATCCCGCACCGAATCTATCTTGTCGTTATTTCACACATTCCACAGAGACTGTGTTATGGGCTCGAAAAAATGATAAAAAAGCCAAGCATTATTATAATTATGAATTGATGAAAGAACTTAATGGTGGAAAACAGATGAAAGATGTCTGGTCTGGTGCCTTAACCAAGAAAGCTGAAAAGTGGGCAGGTAAGCATCCAACCCAAAAGCCAGAGTACCTTTTAGAGCGCATCATTTTAGCATCTACCAAACCTAATGATTATATTCTTGATCCTTTTGTAGGTAGTGGTACAACTGGAGTGGTGGCTAAGAGGTTAGGACGTTGTTTTATTGGAATAGATTCTGAGAAAGATTATTTGAAAATAGCACAAGCCAGATTAGAGAGAGAAAAATATGCTTCTATGACAAGTTCTGATACAATTTTTTTAAAGGAGGGAAATAATTGATAAAAGGTGGAGTCGGTGGTGCAAATACTAAAACAGGATTAGCTTTTGAGTTAAAAACGGATTTGCCAACGTTTATCGCAAAGCAAAATGGATATGAAATTTTTGAGAATGATTTTGATATAGAGCGAAAAGATGGCAAAGTTACAAAAAAGAAACGAAAAAAAGTTTCTCGATGGAGTGTAACCTTTAAAGGAGAGTACGTTGCAGAAATATTTCAAAAGCATGGCTTATACCGTTATTTTGATGAAGTAGATTTAAAATATAATGAAATTCTTTCAAAAAAACTTTTGCCAGATGATTCGATTTTTGTAATGGATAATAATACAGTTTTCATAATTGAAAAAAAGACTCAAAATACTAATGGAAGTGTAGATGAAAAATTGCAGACTTGTGATTTTAAACTAAAGCAGTATAAGAAGCTTTTTTCTCCATTAAATAAGGAAGTAAAGTATTATTATCTTCTAGATGAATGGTTCTTGAAGAAGAAATATAAAGATGTTCTAGATTATGTAAATAGTGTCGGATGTTATTATCGGTTTAATTATATTCCATTAAAGGAGTTTGGATTACCTGTACCTAAAGTTTGACAATAAACTTACTTCTAATACTATCCAATGAATATAAGAACTTTTACTGAATAAGAACATTTATTATCTTCATTTTAACTAATGAAATGACCATATAATTAATAATTGTTCAAGGAGATTACAATAATGGATTACTACAAATATATTTCATCTTTACCATCAGACCGTCTTAATATTTTTTTATCGACTCTTTCTGTCACAAATCGCACACCTGAATATTATGTGAATTGGGAAAAAGTAAATCGAGAAACTAAAAAATTTGAGATTGAATTAAATACACTAAATTATTTAATTGGTAAGAAAAATATTTATAACGTTGCTCTAGAGTTGTTTGAAAAACAACCAGAACTATTAAAGGCCATTCCCAGTTTAATTGCATGCCGTGATAAGGTTATTGATGTGTTATCACTGGATGAAACTGATAATATGAGTTTTTATCAGTTAGATTTTAAAAATATTGATACACATAATATCAAAGGTTATATAGATTTTATTGAGAGATCCGGTCTTTTAAATTTTCTTCAAAATGAAGCCAATAGGTCTTTAGTTGACTATGTCTATGGGGTTGAAACAGGATTAGATAGTAATGGCCGTAAGAATCGTAGTGGTACAACGATGGAAGGTATACTTGAAAGAAATGTCTCAAAAGTATGCAAAGCATACGGTCTATCCTATAAAGCTCAAGCAACTGCAAGTTTTATTAAGAATACCTGGAATATTGATGTACCAGTTGATAAATCTCAACGTAGATTCGATGTTGCAGTCTATTCTGAAGAAAAACATAAAGTGTGGTTAATTGAAACAAATTACTATGGTGGAGGTGGAAGCAAGCTTAAAGCTGTAGCTGGGGAATTTACAGAACTAAGCCAGTTTGTAGTCACATCAGAAGATAACGTGGAATTTGTTTGGGTGACGGATGGAATAGGCTGGAAAACCGCTCATCTCCCACTAGCTGAGGCTTTCGGACATATTGTCAATGTCTTTAATTTAGAAATGTTAAAAAATGGATTTCTATTTAATTTACTAAAGTAACAAGTTAGCGTGTTATCTCCCAAGCCATCTTCGTGTACTTTGTCACTGTTTTCCTTTATAATATAAGTATCACATTACAAGA
>NZ_CAUQNQ010000119.1:0-3463 GCF_963519265.1 uncultured Gemella sp.
GATATATATTTAACTTATTTAAGAGAGGGTATGGTGCTGAAAATACCTATAAGCAGTATATATTACTACCTAGCTAATAGTATTAACATAGTTAGTGAGCTTTATTCACAAAAGAGGAAGTAAATTTACTTCGAATTTGGGTGGTACCACGAAAAGATTCGTCCCTTCTTTAGTTTCGGCTAGAGAAGGGATTTTTTAATTTTTGAGTAAGTTAGACTAAGTATATAAAAAAGAAGGAGACCTTAATATGGCTAAATTAGTTTTTCCAGATGGAAATGTAAGAGAATATGATAATAAAACACCATTAGAAATCGCTGAGAGTATTAGTGTAAGTCTTAAGAAAAAAGTGATTTCTGCAAAATTAGATGAGGATTATATCGAAGTTAACAAACCAATAACAAAAGATGGTCACTTAAAACTTATCGTTGCAGATGATGAAGATAAAGATAGTTTATATGTATTACGTCACACTTGTGCACACGTATTAGCGCAAGCATTAAGAAGACTGTATGGTAAAGATGTACACTTCGGTGTTGGTCCAGCTATCGATGGTGGGTTCTACTATGATTTTGACGCTGAATATAAAGTGACAGAAGAAGACTTTAAAGCAATCGAAAAAGAAGTTAAGAAAATTATTAGCGAAAATCATGCAATTGAAGGTCGCGAAGTAAGTAAAGAAGAAGCTTTAGAAATCTTTAAAGAAGATCCTTATAAAGTAGAATTAATTAACGATCTTCCAGCTGATGAAGTTATCACAGTTTACACACAAGGAGACTTCACTGATCTTTGTCGTGGTGGACACGTAAGTGCAACTTCAAAAATTAAAGAATTCAAATTATTATCTGTAGCTGGTGCATATTGGAGAGGTAATAGTGATAATAAAATGTTACAACGTATCTACGGAACAGCTTATTTCACTAAAGAACATTTAGAACAACACTTAGTACGTCTACAAGAAGCACGTGAACGTGATCACAGAAAATTAGGTAAAGAATTAGGAATCTTCACAACAAGTCAAAAAGTTGGAGCAGGATTACCATTGTGGTTACCAAATGGAGCTACAATCCGTCGTACTATTGAAAGATATATCGTTGATAAAGAAGTAGAATTAGGATATGACCACGTGTATACTCCAATTATGGGATCTAAAGATTTATATATTACAAGTGGACACTGGGAACACTACCAAGAAGACATGTTCCCACCAATGGAGATGGATCACGAAACAATGGTACTTCGTCCAATGAACTGTCCTCACCACATGATGGTTTATAAAAATGAACGTCACTCATACCGTGAACTTCCAATCCGTATCGCAGAGCTTGGAATGATGCACCGTTATGAAGCAAGTGGAGCAGTAAGTGGATTACAACGTGTTCGTGGTATGACTCTAAACGATGCTCACATTTTCGTACGTCCAGATCAGCTTAAAGATGAATTTAAACTTACTGTAGGACTTATTGAAGAAGCATATAAAGACTTAGGTATTAAAAACTTCAGTTACCGTCTATCATACAGAGATCCAGAAAACACTGAGAAATACTTCGATGATGATGCAATGTGGAATAACGCTCAACAAATGTTAAAAGAAACTGCTGATGAGTTAGGATTAGACTATGTTGAAGCTGAAGGAGAAGCAGCATTCTACGGACCGAAACTTGACGTACAAGTAGAAACAGCAATCGGAAAACAAGAAACATTATCTACAATTCAATTAGACTTCTTACTACCAGAGAGATTCGAATTAGAATATATTGGTGAAGATGGAAAAGCTCACCGTCCAGTGGTTATCCACCGTGGTATCGTATCAACAATGGAAAGAATGGTTGCCTTCTTATTAGAAGAGTACAAAGGAGATTTACCAACATGGTTATCACCAAACCAAGTACGTATTATCCCAGTAAACAATGATTACCACTATGATTATTCTAAAGAAATCATGCAAGAACTTAAAAAAGCTGGTGTTAAAGTAGCTATCGATGATAGAGATGAAAAACTAGGATATAAAATCCGTGAAGCTGCAAGCAAAAAAATTCCATATACTTTAGTAATTGGAGATAAAGAAGTAGAAAACAGAAATGTCAACGTTAGAACATTTGGTTCACACGATCAAAAAGAAGAAAGCTTTGCTGAATTCAAAGAAAATATCTTAAGAGAAATCAACGAAAGATTAATCGAGAAAAACGCATAGTAAAATAAATAGGGAGTGACTCAAAAATCGTGATTTCGGAGAAACAAGATTTTGTCGAGTCACCCCCACACAGTTTATTAGATATCTAAAAAGCTTTTATAAAGCGATTTTAGATATCAATAAACCACTGCGTCTATGGTTTTTCGTATGAACTTTGTAAAATTTTAGAATTTTTGGGTAAGCTCATAATCATAATAAGGAGAGATATAATGTTAACTCAATTAACAAAAAATGTAAAAAAAGGTCAAGTTAGAGTAAAAATTAAAACTACTCATGGAGATATGACTTTCAAACTATTTGAAAAAGATATTCCAAAAGCAGTAGAGAACTTTTTAACTCATGCAAAAAATGGGTACTATAAAGGTATTATTTTCCACCGTGTAATTAAAGACTTTATGATTCAAGGTGGAGACCCAACGGGTACAGGTATGGGAGGAGAGTCAATCTGGGGCCGTAGTTTCGAAGATGAATTCTCAATGGATTACTTCCACTTCTACGGTGCGTTAAGTATGGCGAATGCTGGACCAAACACAAATGGAAGTCAATTCTTTATTGTTCAAAATTCTCACGTAGATGCTAGAACTTTACAAGCACTTGAACAAGGTGGTTGGCCACAAGAAGCTGTTGAAGGATATGCTAAACTAGGGGGAACTCCTCACCTAGACCACCGTCATACAGTTTTTGGACACTTAATCGCTGGTGCGAAAACTCTTGAAAAAATTGCAGCAGTAAAAACTGGAGCTCAAGATAAACCAGTTGAAGAAGTTGTAATTCTTGATGTAGAAGTTAAATAATTATAAAACGCAAGGTTAGTAGATTTAATCTTGCGTTTTATAATTTTTTGAAGAAATAATCATTATATAATTTTAGAATTTAGATTTGAAAGATTGCGGTAATTTAGGAAACAGAAGAGAATTTTTGTATTATAATGAAATATTATTAATTATTTTAAAAAATTTCAGGTGAAGCTTTTAAAAAAATAGAAAAAAACACTTTCAAATTGACTATTCATGTGATATAATTATGAAAGTTTGAATATAAAAAAAGGAGAAGAAGAATGGCAGAAAAAACAAGAGTAAAACCAATTCTTGATGTTCATGAAAAGCCTAACTTAGCTCTATGGGTAACGTTAAGCTTACAACACTTATTCGCAATGTTTGGAGCGACGGTGTTAGTACCGATTTTAACAGGATTACCAGCAAGTACTGCTTTAACGACATCAGGTATTGGAACACTTACGTATTTATTAATAACTAGAGGTAAAATTCCTGC
>NZ_CAUQNQ010000120.1:0-3458 GCF_963519265.1 uncultured Gemella sp.
TACTGGAAGAAACAAAACAATATTTCAAAGAATTTCACAACAAAGATACAGAAACACTATTAGTTCTATGTACAGGCAGACCAGAAACGGGAATTCGACCTTACTTAAAAGACTTGGGCTATCTTGAAGAAAATCATTATATTATTAGTCAAAATGGCGCTAATATTTACGAAAGTCAAACAGGGAACCGTATCATGGATGCCTTTGTAGATTCATCCGCTATCCAAAAATGGATTCAACTCGGAAAAGAACATGGCATTAGTGTGATGGGAGGCGGAGTTGATTATTACTACTCCTTTGACCAAGAACCAACAGAATGGATGGAATATGATGTAAAAATTATCAATGGAGAAATCAAACGTATTACAATAGAAGAATCTCTTACAACAGATTTTTATAAAATTTTACTACTTGGAGACGAAGAACAATTAAACGAATTCGAAACAGTGATTCCAGATTCATGGAGAGAGGAATTCTATGTAGTTCGTAGCCAAAAATATTTAATTGAGGTACTAAAAAAAGGCGTCAATAAAGCATACGGTCTAGAAAAATTAGTTCAAAAACTCAACATCAACCGAAACGAAATTGCTGCTATTGGAGATGCTGCTAATGATATCGAAATGCTTCAATACGCAGGATTACCTATCGCAATAGGAAATGCCACAGCAGAAGTGAAAAATCTATGCGACATTGTAACAGACACGAACGAAAATAATGGTGTCATTAAGGCGATTGAACAAGTGATTAGTGAGAAATTGTAGTATGAGCACTACAGAAAAAATGATTTAACTAGATTCAATGATGAGTTATCAAAATTACCAGAATCATTAAAAAAATTTATTTCATGGAGAAATTAGAATGTTTAGTGTGAGAAAAATTGGGAGTTTTATACTAGCCTTTGTTCTTTTAATAATTGGATCTATTTTAGAAGGAATAGTTCCTAAGGAAATTGGACGCGGAATTGATTCAATTCAGTCTGGTTTATCAGTATATAGTACATTTAGTGGTATTTTATTGCTAATTTTAATGGCTTTTATTTGTAGTAGAATAGGCTTAATTGGAATAAAATTACTTACTGTATCCGCTATAGGTACTTTGAGAACTTATTTATATTCTTTTTGGAATTATAAGAACTATAAAAAAATTGATGGCATTAAAAAAGGTGAGTTTTCACAAATTATTAATGATGATTTACAAAATATTGAAAATTTCACAATTGAGTCATTTGTAGAAATATTAGTCACGGTCATTGGATTTGTAATTGCAGCGATAAATATTTACCTAATTTCTCCAATATTATTTTTGACCTTATCCATATTGTATTCAATATATTTCTTACCATTTAGCAAACTCGTGAAGAAACAAAAAATGTTACAAATTGAACAGAGAGAAAAAAAGAAAATTTTAAAAGTTTTTACACAAGAGTATATAACCAATAAAGAGAAATCATATTTTCTTTATTCTGGCAATTATATACAAAAACAAGTTTATTCTCTATCAGATAAAATCAATGAGTTAACTGTTAATATTAATTTATCAACTAATCAAACTAAGTTATTACCTAGAACCATTGATTCTATTGGACCAGGACTTATTATAATTTTAGGAGGTATGAAAGTTATCTCTGGGGAAATTTCAATTGGTGAATTAGTATCAGTCATAACTTACTTAAGTTATTTTAGTTCTCCTTTTAAATATACCATGACTTTTATTTCATCTATTCAAGAAATTTTAATATCATATTCTAAAGTATATAATTTGATAAAGCGACTAAAAGAGGAAGACCCTCAAGAAAAACCATCAAAAATTTATCAGATAATTAATCTATTAAACAATAATGTACATGGATACTTTCTTATAAGAGGAAAAAATGGTGTGGGAAAATCAACACTTTGTAAAGAATTATATTTTAATGATTCATATTTAAAAAAAGAACATAAAATGTTTGTTCCTCAAGACTTTACATTTATAAAAGGTACTGTTGAAGAAAATTTAATGAGAGACGATCTATCTAAATTTTCTAAGTTATTAGATATTATTCCAGAATTAAATACAAATTTAAGTGAAGAAAACGATTTATCAACGGGGCAAAAAGCAATTATCAATCTTATTCGTCAAACCAATTTTGAGGCGCAAGTTATAATAATTGATGAGTTAGGTGCTAATGTTGACGAAAATGTCAGAAGACGCATTGAAGAATTTTTTGTTGAGTATTTTTCTGATAGATGCATTTTTGAGGTTACTCATTTAGAAAAAGGAATAGTACCGTCAAGAATAATAACAGACATCATAGAGGTTTAGTATGAAAAAAATATCGAAGATTTTATTGAAAAGTAATATATTTAAGCTATTATTCATTTCATTGATTGTCTTACTAAGATCAATAGTATTATTATTTCCAGCAATACTTATAAAATATGCAATAAATTATAGCATTCCTAAGTTTGATGTATTTTCATTATTTTTCTTAGGAGGAATGGTTGCTATTATTCCTTTTTTTACCAATTATTTAATATCTTTAGACCTGAAAATTTCAAGTTTTATATTGGATAATAGTTTAAGTCTTATAGATAGACTTGTAAATAAATCATTGACTACGCCAAAAAATGACAGTGCATATTTATACTATATTTCAAAAGGTGTAAATGAAATTAGTTCTTTTTTTTATCGAGATATTGGTAGCTTATTGTGGTGTCTTGCTACTATTGGATTAGGAATGATTTACATATTGATAGAGAATATAATAATTTTTTTAGTTATAGTTATAATATTTCTTAGCGTATATTTTTTACTTAGTATATTTTACAAAAAATTGATAGTAGTTGAAGATATGAGAATAAACAAAACGATTCATTTACAATCAATTTCCCAGAACCTGGATGATTTAGGCATAAAATCGTTTTATAATGAAAAATTAAATTATAAATTTATACATGAAATAAATAAAGTCAATGATGAGATAATTGCTTTATCTAGGAAAAGAAATATCTTAGAACAATTAATAACCTCAGTTATTAAATTTGTCAACAGTTCTATGGTTGTAATTATTGTTTGTTTGGGATCATACCTTATTGGCAGAGGAAGCATTGGTAGTATAGTTTCTATTTATCAAATAAGCATCTGGATGATACCAGCAATGACACTCTTGATTCAACTGTCTGTAAAATTTAGTAGTATTAATATCAAAGCCGATACACTCGAAGAACTAGTAAATGTAAAAAATAGAAAACAAAAGCATAAACAATCACTTTTAGAGAAAAAAGACTATTTTGAAATAATAAGTGGTTCTTATGGTAATTCTAAGCTGGATAAAAATATAATATTAAAAAAAGGAGAAATATATCTATTCACAGGTGCAGTAGGAATTGGAAAAAGTTCGTTTCTATCTAACTTCGTAAGGTAGCAGGAAGAGTATTTTAATAATATTTGGTATAGCCAAACAACCCCAATTATTTTTT
>NZ_CAUQNQ010000121.1:0-3436 GCF_963519265.1 uncultured Gemella sp.
ACAGAACGAATTCCATTCACATTCCATGTTGTTAATTTCATACTTCTTCCTCCACGTTCATTTTATTCTATCATAACAATTTTATAAAATGATGACTAGCAAAAAGATACCGACCTTCAACGGTTAGATTTTTAGTCTAACTTTTGGGGTCGGTATGTCAGAAATATTTCTTTCCAAAGTTCAAGTCACTACTTGAATGTAAGCGGTTAACGTTTTATAATGTAGACAAAGAGAGCTAATTAAAAATAACACAAAATAAATTGCTTATGCTTCACAGTTTGTAGGAAACTCTAAAGCTAGAATATATCGGGATTGTAAATAGTTAAATTTGAATATTTTCTATTAATAGTTCATTTAGGAGGCACTATGAAAAGTATTTTTAACAATAATTTATTAAAATATTTAACTTGTATTATGATATTACTAAATGGTGTTTTATTTTCATTAGTGGCAACTTTTTACATGGATATAGCATATTTTAATAAATTAAGTATGTATCCATCTTCCGCTTTATATATTCAATTGAAAACGATACCAGAAGAAAAGGCAGACTCTACGTATAAATTTTTAAATGAATATGCAGAACAAAATGGATTGTTTTATATTAGGAAAGATTTTTTGCTTAATAGACAGGGTTCAGTTAATGGTGCTTTATTTAGTATTGATGGGGATATAAAATCTAATAAAGATAAGTTAACACTTGATTTTTTAGGGCAAAATATTACTAATTCAAATAAATTAGAGAAATTATTAGTTGCAAAAGATGAAAATGCAACTTTGGGTGTATCTGAAACTACATTAAATAGTATTGATAATATTCCACGTTTTAAATTCGGAGAAAATATAGTCTTTAAAAAGTTATCAAATACAATTAGAGAAACAAAAACTATTAATGGTGAATACAGAATTCTGGGATTAGATAATTCAAAAAAAATAGAATTTTTAGAAGGACTCAGTAAAGTGAGTGGTGTTGATAGTTCCGTTTTTTTTGATGGTAAATCTGGATATTTTCTAGATCATGGATTGAATGAAATAATAATAGTTGGTATGTTTGTGATTAGCAATTTAGTATTATTATCGTTACTTATTGTAATAACGATAAAGTATTTGCCTAATTTAGGTAAACTTATTTTATTAGGATGGTCAAGAAAATATTTTGCTATTAAGTTATATCAACCATTAATTTATACGGCTTTGTTATCTATTTTTTTATTCATACCCTATGGACTAATTTTAACGGATATTACTTTCAACTCCATTTTTTTTATTAGTTTAATGCTTGGGATAGGAATACTTCATTTTATAATCATTAGTATTTTATTATTAATAGCATCCCTTTTTATCTCCTTAATTTCAGCAATAAATGCAGTAAGAGAAAGAATACCAAGAAGAAAATATATGATTGTTGCAGTATTGGTGTATTTTATTTTTAATATCTTCTTAATTGTAGGAAGTGTATATATAGATAGCCCCTACCAAGAAGTCCAAAAAAATATAGAAATCTCTAAAAACTGGAATAAGGTTTCTGACTATAAAATTTTAAAAAATATTAGTGTTGGAAATGATCAAGCTAGTTTTAACAGGCAATCAAAAGAGTTTTTTAGAGATTTTTATAACTGGTACAAAGAAATTTCAGATGATAACGATGTAAATATCATAAACACTTCATTTATTTCCAAGGATATGCTAAAGAAGTATAAATTAAATGAAGTTTATAAATCTGTTCCTAACGAAGAATTTTGGGAATTGACGGCATCTCCTAATTATTTAAAAAAGATTGGTATAAAAATTGAAGATTCAGTTATAGAAAATGCTAAGCGAGGAACTAGAACTTATTTAATTCCAGAAAATAAATCAGATAATGAAATTAAACTGTTAAAAGAAATGCTCATCGAAAAAGATACTAAAAATATTAGATCAGATGATATTAAAACTAGTTTTAATGAAAATAAAGAATTTGAATTTTTAAAATATCAATTTAATCAAGAAGTATTTTCATTTAGTACGAAATCAGTAGATAAACTTATGATTAAAGATCCAATCATATTAGTCATTACTCCTGAGAATATGATCTATAGAGAGACAGAAAGTTTAATAGCTATTGGTTTAGAAAATTCTTACATTAAACTTGAAGGGGAAGCTGAAGCAAAGTATTTAAGCCAAGAATACTTATCAAAATTTAATTTAAATGATAACTATATAGAGTTTGCTACAATTCGTTTATTTGTTGATGGAATACAAAAAGATTTATGGTTAACGATACAATTATTTTTGGGAGCTTTAATTGCTATTACATTTATCGTTATTATTTTATTGATTAGCATTATAACTATTTTTCAGAATGCATATAAAGAAAAAATATCCGTTAAGAAATTCTTGGGATATAGCAATTTTAGCATATACAAAATCCCGCTACTGTTAACAACTTTTATGGTAACCTTAGACATTGTAACTGTTATACTTTTTCATAGTAAAGTTGGCATAGTATTTATGATAGTTCTTGGTTTAATACAACTTATTATATTTTATAAGGTTATGATAAGTAATCAAATGAAAAAACTAAATCTATTTTTAAAATCATAGGAGGGGAATATGAATATACTAGAATTAAAAAATGTTTCTAAAAGTTATAATGGTAGAAAAATTATTGATAATTTCACTATTTCTATTCCTGAAAAATCTATTGTATCTATCATAGGTAAATCTGGCTCTGGAAAGAGTACAATATTAAACATGATTGGAATGCTCGAAAAAGTTGATAGTGGTGAAATTAAAATAAATGGAAAAAAATTACCATCTATCAACAGTTCCTTAGCAATGAAATTGAGAAGAGACAATATTAATTATTTATTTCAATCGTTTGCTTTAATCAATGATATAAAAGTTATTGATAATTTACTAATTGCTATGGAATTTTTAGATATCTCAAAAAAAGAAAAACTCCATCTAATAGATAATGTTCTAAATGAGTTAGATATATTTGATTTAAAAAATAAAATTGTAAATACCTTGTCTGGGGGAGAACAACAAAGAGTAGCTATTGCTAGGTGTATTTTAAAACCAGGTAACTTGATATTAGCTGATGAACCTACAGGTTCTCTTGATCCCATGATGTCTGAAAAAGTATTTAGCTTAATTAAAAATTTACGCGATAAATATGGAAAAACCATCATTATTGTTACTCATGATATGAATTTAGCCAATAAGACCGATAAAATTATAAATCTAAATTTTTAATGTTGTATCATTATTATGATAAATTTTTGTAGTATTATTTTGTTTAATTTTTAGACATAACTATCATTTCTATACTTTGGTTTCATCGACTTAAGTATACTAGATAGTTATGTCTTTTTGTTACACTTCTTTTTACAATTCAGAATCCGCATCATTCGGCAAGCAAATATAAAAACTAATCACTTCTCCAACGGATTCA
>NZ_CAUQNQ010000122.1:0-3411 GCF_963519265.1 uncultured Gemella sp.
AAATTTAAGAAAGAAAAATGGACTTTTGAATTCATACTTCATAAGATAAGGATGAAAAATCGATGAACAATGTAACGCTAAGTATCATAATACCTGTTTATAATGTTGAAGCTTACCTAAGAAGATGTTTGAAGTCTATACTTAAACAAAATACTTTAGTAGACTATGAGATTATATTGGTTAATGATGGATCGACTGATGCAAGTGGAAGAATTTGTGATGATTTCCAATCACACTTCTCTAATGTTCGGGTGAAACATATTAAAAATAGTGGAGTTGCAGCAGCTAGGAACCTTGGTATAGCTCTATCAAATGGGAAATTTTTATATTTTGTAGACCCAGATGACTATTTGACAGAGTCTTTTTTTATAGAGCTTGCTCCATATATAAATGATAATTGGGATGTTTTATGCTTTGGTTTTAATGAAGTAAAAGAAAAAAATATGGTCGCAATATCTTGTCGCGAACATAGATATAGTAAAATAGGAATATTAACTCATGAAGATTTTATTAATAATTTTGTAGATTTCTTTAGGACAGATATGATGTACAATGTTTGGTCAAGAGTTTATAAAAAAGATTTCATTTTAGAGCACGGTATTGAGTTTCCAAAAAAATCCATTGGGGAAGATACCTTATTTAATTTTCAAGTATACAAGCACTTAGAAACTATCCGATTTATTGAACCTTGTCTATACAATTATATAGCTGGTAGAAGTGGTTCTGCTTTAACAGTATTTAACCCAGTTAGAATTGAAATTCAACTAAATGAGCTTGCGGAGTTGAAACAACTATTGAAAAAATTTCATATAGAAGATTATTCTTTGTTGAAAGAGATAAAAACGAAGATTATTGTAAGTTCTGCCTTTCAAATTGCTAATTTAGAAGATACAAAAAAAAATAGGGTAAGATTATTAAGAAGCATTATTGAAAATGAACAATTTGATGACATTTTTTCAGGAGAAACTTATCAAATCATTGGTTCTTATGGTGTTTTAATAAAGAATAAGAACTTTTCTTTATTGCTTAGGAGATTGACGATAGAGTTACTTGCCAGAAAAAAATTCAGAACAGTATTGTTTATTGAAAAATTAAAAATGAATCGAGTCTTACGTAAGATTGTTTTTAAATAATTTTTTTAAAAACTAACAGTAAAAAGGATATTATGTTAAAAATTAAATTTGAGAACCTTTTGGTGATTTTTGTATTAACTATAGTTACGGGATATGATACTATTATGACTACAATGTTAAATAGGACACTACCTAATATTCCCGTGATTTTATTAATATGTGTAGTTTTATTATTGATTTTTAGATTTTTATTTATAAAAAAATTTAGTGCATTTTATATTATATCGAGTATTTTATTGATATTGGCAAGTATTATAGTATTTTTACGTACAGGTGGTACCAATTTTCTTCTGTATTCATTGTTGATTATACTATTATATCAAGCAGATGTTGATGTGATTTTGAAAACATATGTGGGTGTATCAGGTATAATTGTTTTGTTAATCTTTCTGCTCTCAATTTTAGGAGTAGTACCTAATTTACAATTTGCTCAAATTCGCTCATCGGGTTTAGTAGTTAGAAATTCATTTGGATTCATCTATCCAACTGATTTTGCATCTCACTGTTTTTACCTATTTATTGCTTGGGGTTATTTGCTTAGAGAAAAATACATATTTATCAGAACGATTGTAGGACTATCTTTAGCATTCTTTATACTAAAATTTTGTGATGCACGACTAAATGTATTATCTATACTTGCCGCAACTTTGATTTTCATAATCATGTATTATACTAAAGAAAGAGAATTCAAAGTATACAGTATAATGCCATATTTTGCTCTTATTTTTTCTGCTTTCATGTTTTATGTTTCCTACTTTTTCACATGGTCTTCTTCGTTCTATGTGAATTTAAATAATCTGTTTAGTATGAGATTGTTTTTAGGTAAAAATGCACTGAATACATATGGTTTACCTTTATTTGGTAAAGCTGGAGTAAAGTTTATTGGCTACGGTGGGACCACCGAGTCGGTTCACAGTTATAACTATGTTGATTCCTCTTACATCCAAATGTTATTTTATTATGGATTAATTCCTGTTGTATTGCTAGTATTGATTTATGTGTTTGCTTCAAAAAAAATTCATAAGCAAAAAAAATATTTATTTCTAGCCCTGTTATCTCTTATTACAATTAACTGTATGATTGAAGCTTTCTGGATAAGACCAGGATACAATATTTTTATGTTTACCATTTTTGCTAATTTGTATGGTATCCAAAATAAGGAAAAAAGAGAAGTAAAACTATGAAAGTTCTAAAAAATTATGCTTATAATCTTTCTTATCAGTTATTACTCATAATACTACCTATCATTACAACTCCATACGTTACGAGGGTATTTTCTTCAAATGATTTAGGAACCTATAGTTTTTTTAACTCCATTGTTACCTATTTTGTTTTGTTAGCTACTTTAGGAGTAGCCAACTATGGGACAAAGGAAATCTCTGGTAATCGAACAATAATTCGTAAGAATTTTTGGGGAATTTATACTTTACAACTTGGAGCAACAATATTATCACTGACTCTCTATATTTTGCTTTGTCTTACTTTTTCGTTAATGCAAAACCCGGTAGCTTATATTTTAGGATTAAGTTTACTTTCTAAAGGTTTAGATATTTCATGGTTATTTCAAGGTTTAGAGGATTTTCGAAAAATTACTGTCAGAAATATTACAGTGAAACTAGTTGGTGTCATTGCTATTTTTCTATTTATAAAATCAGCTAGCGACCTATATTTATATGTGTTCTTGCTTACCATTTTTGAATTGTTGGGACAATTAAGTATGTGGTTACCAGCAAAAGAATTTATTGGGAAACCACACTTCGATTTGCTGTATGCTAAACGTCATTTGAAGCCAGTCATCTTATTATTCTTACCTCAGATTGCTATATCGCTCTATGTGTCATTAGATAGCACTATGCTTGGGGTTCTTGCTTCAGCAAGAGATGTAGGTATTTATGACCAAGCTTTGAGACTTGTTAATATTTTATTAACACTAGTGACTTCGTTAGGTAGTGTCATGTTGCCACGAGTTTCAAATCTTTTATCATCAGGGGATCATAAAGCCGTTAACAAAATGCATGAGATGTCATTTCTGATTTATAATTTGGTTATTTTTCCTATTATAGCAGGAATGTTAATTGTAAATGATGATTTTGTAAATTTTTTCTTGGGTCAAGATTTTCAAGAGGTACGTCATGCGATAGCAATTATGATTTTTAGAATGTTCTTTATTGGTTGGACCAATATTATGGGGATTCAAATTTTGATACCTCATAATAAAAATAAAGAATTTATGCTGTCAACAACAATTCCTGCTATTGTTAGTGTGGGCTTAAATCTT
>NZ_CAUQNQ010000123.1:0-3402 GCF_963519265.1 uncultured Gemella sp.
ATAAACCTATTTGAGTGCTTTGTATAGTGATAATAAATTGTTATCGGTAGGAGAACATTGTATGAAAATTCTATTCTTAGCCCAATTTGCACCTAATCATGATTTTTATATCGAACCACAAAATGATATGGAAGTTTTCTATGCTGAAACTTACCATCATAAGATTTATGAAGTATTAACCAAAACTGGTCATAAGATAATCACATCAAATAATGTTGACTATCTAATTAAAAACTATGAAGAAATTGATTTGGTATGGTCATTTTACAATAGGATTGGATTCAGAAATTCAGAGATTTTTGTACAATCATTGTGTGAATATTTAAAAATACCATATATTGGAGCGGCACCTAATGTCAGAGCTTTGGTAGAAGATAAGAATTTATCAAAAAATCTGGCTGAGCATTTGGGAATAAGTACTGCAAATTGGCAAATTGGTAGCATAGAGTTTCCATTGGTAGAACATCCACCATTTTCTGGACCTTATTTCATAAAACCACGATTTGGTAGTGGTTCAGAAGGTATTGATGAATCATGCTATTGCGAAACATGGAAAGATGTTAAAGAAAAAGAGAAAGAATTTTATCTCAAGCAAACTGAAATAATTGTTGAAGAATTTATTGATGGAAGATTATATGGTGTGCCATTCATTAAGAGGAACAATGGTGAAATTATTATAGGAACTCCGCATTTTTCAACGTCAGATAAAAAAGGAAACATTATTAGTACAAGTCAAAAACGAAGAACTGAAGGAGGTCTGAAAACAGAAATAAGTAAGGATGAGGTATTAAACAAGGAATTGTTTACTTTATCAAGGAAATATTTCCAAAGTATGCAACCATCTGACTATGGAAGGATAGACTTTATTATAGGAACAGATAGAAAACCATACTTTCTAGAAGTAAATACTATGATGAACCTTGGTATTCATAGTGGTTCTGTGCTAAGTTTCTTAAACAGTGGTTTTGAGACTTATGAAGATATTATTCTCACTCTATTACAAATCGGTATAGAACGAGTAAAACATCCAATAAAGTAAAAAAATACCCGTTTACCCCCACAGTTGATTTGGTTGTAAACGAGTTATCTTTATTTAATAGTACAATTTTTCAGGAAACAACAGTTTTACATCATAATATCTATAAAAAAGATAGCCCGGGCAAAATAATTTTTTCCAGTCCAAATCAGTATATTTTTGACCATCCTCAATTTTTTGTAAATAGTGAAAAGCTAGCTCCTCAACATAATAATCATCGTTTCTAAATGGGCTTGTATCTAGAGTATCCAGATATTCAGAAATATCTGCATCGTTCATATAGAAGTAGAGAAGTTGATTAATCTCAAAAAATCGCTTGGTTTGATAAACAGGAGATTTATCTACCAGAGATTTAACTTGAGAAAATAATTTATTTGCTTCTAAAGATGAAACTTTAGCTAAGTAGAGTGTTAGATTGATTCTAGAGTAAATAAAGGGAGTCTCCGAACCAGTTTCATCTTCTGATATCATATTGAAGTATAGTGTAGGATTTTGATTTGTAAAATTCATTAAATATAAGGAAAAGTTATTATATAAATATTCATATCTACTATCCTTTAGCAATAGTATTTGCTGTATTTCAGTTTCTAAATTTTGCAACTCTTCTCTAGCATTTTCTATTGTACTAAATTTCATTAAGAAGCAAATATAATTCGATAATGTTCGATTATAATTAATATCGTCTGCTCCTTTGAAAATCTCTAAAATATTCTTATAGGCTATCATCCCCTCTTCAAAAGGAAGATAAAATGCAATATTTCGTAATAAGTAAGGATAATATTGAGAACCGACAAAGTTTTTATAGAAAAATTTTCCTGTTTCATTAAGTATTTCTCGATACCCAGTGGAATTATTCCTGTTAATATAAGCAACGAATAAGTTTGACAATACCAAGCATTGCTCATCTTTGTCTACTGAAGTCTCTAATAGATGTTGTAAAAGGTCAAGGTGGTCTGACGACCGCAATCGCTCTTTGACTAAAGCTTGTAGTAGCAGATAACTTCTTTCATCACTATATTGCGGATATTTTTGAAGTAGGTGAAAAACTTCATTGAAATAGAAACGATTATACAATAGTCGGCCAATTGTTAAGAGCTCAGTTAAATTGTCTAATTCACAAGAAACTAATTGTAACAAATAATCAGTTTCTATTTCATCTCTCTGGAGTTTTAGGAGACCTAATAGAAAATATTTTTTCTTTGATAATTGCTTATTGGTATAACTAATTCCATATTTACAAAGTTCTACAGATAATTCTTCTGTTTCGGAGATTACATCAACAAGCGTATTTATAAGCAATGTTTCTTCAATTTGGTTTTGTGTAAAGGAAAAACCGGTATTAGCTAGAATTATCCTCCCTGAATCTAAATATTCTATAAATCCATCCTGTGATAGTTTACGAATTAATTCCGAAACGTCAGAGTTCTCTTCATTTAAAGTTAATGTTTTTTGGAGATAAGTCCGATAAACTTTATCTAAAAATTTTAATGACAAGGGACACCTTAATTGTGTTAGAGAACCTAAAACGATTTGTTCAAAGATAGTCAATTCACGCTCGAAATCATATTTCTTTATGCATGACATAATGGCATGTATGCTAAAATTTGAAGCTGATATTTTAGACAAACTCTTTTCATCTAATTCGGTTTGATAGCTTTTGAAAAAATGGTATGTTTCTTGATTATCAGGGCGTAAAAATTTCTGATTCCACCTATATGGATTAGTAATTTCAGATTTTGAAAGGAACTTAATAACTTCATGTTTGTCTTTATTGGGAACCGCGACTATTAAGTTCACTTTATGCTGTATAAGTATTTTTAGAAAATCAATATTTTTCTCATCTAATTCTTCTATTATAAGAGCAACTCTTGGATTAATCTTATTTAGGTATTCAATAAGAGCTCGTTCGAGCTTATAGTCTTCATAATGTATCGCATCTACGCTAAGTGTACTATCAATACAATCAATAATATTTACAATTGTAGAACCTATATTGGGAATAAAAGGGATGCAATCAAGTGGATATACCATTGTCTTGAGTATCGTCAAAATAACTTCTCGTTTAGGATACTTTGATATTTTTTTCTCAACTTCTTCAATAGTGACAGCATTAAAAATCTGTCTAAAAATTTGTTTTGCAATATTTTCACTACCACTAATATAAAAACTTGTTAATTCCTGACTATTAAAAAACTCGGTTGTATATTTTAAAAAGTAACTTAGTCCGCTCTCATCATCAGACTGGAGTAAAATAATTCTCTTATCTACATTATTTAGAAGGTCTTCCGGAGTAATTTTTCGATTTACGTAGACTTCATTCATATGCAAATTCTCCTTCTCCTACCGATAACAATTTATTATCACTA
>NZ_CAUQNQ010000124.1:0-3361 GCF_963519265.1 uncultured Gemella sp.
ATGACATTACCTACTAAAAGACACTCTCCTACTTTGATATAATTTAATTATCAAAGATGAGGTGAACAAAATGTCATTAAATAATATTATAGAAGTTAAAAACATAACAAAAACAATTAAAGGGAAAAACATCTTAAATGATATTTCTTTTGAAGTGAATTCTGGTGAATGTATTGCTTTAATCGGACCAAATGGAGCTGGTAAGACTACCCTAATGAACTGTCTATTAGGAAATAAATTTATCAATTCAGGTTCAATAAAAATTAACTCTTTAAATCCAGGTAACCAAAAACTAAAAGAATTTCTTAACATACTTCCTCAGGAAAATGTTGTTCCTGAAAAACTAAAAGTAAAAGAACTACTCGATTTTATACAGAAATTATATGAAAATCCATTAACAAATGAAGAAATCGATGAACTACTAAGATTTGATGATTCTCAAAAAGATAATTTCGCTTCTAAATTATCAGGAGGCCAAAAAAGATTGTTATCTTTTATTATTACATTAATAGGACGACCAAAATTAATTTTCTTAGATGAACCAACAGCTGGCATGGATACATCAACACGTATCAGATTTTGGGAAATTGTGAATAACTTAAAAAATAAAGGTTTAACTATTATTTATTCTTCTCATTACATCGAAGAAGTAGAACATACTGCAGATAGAATCTTAGTTCTAAATAAAGGAAAACTAGTTCGTGATACTACTCCACATGCTATGCGTGCTGAAGAAATTGAAAAATACTTCACACTACCTATAAAATATCTAGATTTATTGAAAGATAGTGATATTATAAATAATTTAGAAATAAAAACAGATAATATTAATTTCTTAACAAAGAAACCAGATGAAATATGGAATATATTACATCAAGCTGGTTGCACATTTAAAGAAATTGAAATTCAAAATAGAACTTTATTAGATAGTATTTTTATAACTACAAAAGATAACGGAGGAGATAAATAATGAAAAATCTTGCTAACTTATTAAACATAGAATTTATATTCATAAAAAGAAACTTAACTAATTTTATTATGGGATTAGGTTTTCCAGTTATCTTCTTTATACTATTTTCTGGAATGCAACAATTCGATGATCCTGAAACAAAAATACGCGTTGTAAAAGATATGCTTATTTCAATGACCGCATTCAGCAGTATAAGCTTCGCTTTATTTTCTCTTCCTATTTCTATAAAAGAAGATGAGAAAAATAACTATCTACACATATTAAATAATTCTCCAGTAATAATATCTGAATATTACCTTGCTCGTTTTATTCGTCTAATAATTACATTTATTATATCAATAGTTGTTGTGTTCGCTGTTGGTCATATCTTTAGAGACGTTAATATGACAGCTCGCGAATGGATTATGTCAGCTGTTCTAATGCTTATTGGAAGTATTACATTTTTAGGTATGGGATTACTACTAAGTCTTATTAAATCAGAAGAAAAATTATCACTTCTTGCCAATATATTATACCTAGGACTTGCTATGTTAGGTGGACTTTGGTGGCCTGTTTATCTTTTCCCAGAATGGTTACAAAATATATCTAAACTGACACCAACCTACTATCTATTAGAGTTCGTTAATAAATATATTAAAGAAGATATTTTCTCTTATAAAGCTCTAGCTATACTTCTAGCCTACTCAATTGCATGTATAATTGCTACATTGGTAATAAAAAACAAAAGAGAATCAAAATAATAACATAATAGTGTGGATATATTATTCACACTATTATATTATTGTGGTATTATTAAAGAATAAGGAGGCTGAAATGTATAAAAAATTACTAAATTTATTAAAGGGAAATTATGGATTTTATTTATCATTGGTATTTTTTATATTCGCATTTGTATATGTTATCGATGGAAGTTATCCTAAATATATATTACCCTTAACTATTCTCGCCATTGCTTCATATATAGGAATGTTATATACAAAAAATAAAATTCTTGTTTTTACAGAATGGTTTTATTTAATTGCTTATATCAGTTACATGACCATTGTTTTACATCCAACTAATATTCTATTTAGTTTTTATCTGAGTAATTTGCTCGTTTGGCATTTTCAAGATAAATATTTTACTTATAGGACAATTAGTTTTTTCATAACTATAAATTGTCTAACATTGTATATAATTGCTAATCCAAAAATAAATATTGGAGATAGAATAATCCTATTTATTTTTTCTTCTATGTGTGTTATAACTTATTTTTTCCAAAAATATGCTTATGAAAAATCTAAATTAAAGAATGAACGTTTAAAACACAATGAACATATTAATCTGCTTCTTGCTGAAAATGAAAGAAATAGAATTGGACGCGACTTACATGATAGTATCGGCCATACTTTTGTAATGTTAAAATTAAAAGCAGAACTAGCTGAAAAATATTTAGAAAAAAATAATATTGAAGCAGCCAGAAATGAACTTAAAGAAATCAGTGAAATCAGTAGTTCTTCTATGACAGAAACGCGATCTATAATTAATAAGCTTAAATATAGAAGTATTAATGAAGAATTAAAAGTTATTTCAGATATTATGTCGATGGCTGATATTTCATTAGATATCGTTAATAATATGACTGCACTACCATCTCAGCTAGTAGAATGGACTATTACAATGGTACTAAAAGAATTAACGAATAATGTCATTAAACATAGTAATGCTAATAAATGCAATATTGAAATAAATGAATCTAGTAACAACTACACTGTTATTATCTCTGATAACGGTAATGGCTTTGAAAATATTAACGGAACAGAACTTTCTTCTATAAGAGAAAGAATAAAAATAGCTAATGGAGAGATTGAAATAGTTTCAAAAAAATCTCCCACAACTATCAAAGTAACAATCAATAAATAAAAAACAGGAGGACAATATGAAATTACTAATCGCTGAAGATCAAAGTATGTTACGAGGTGCAATGTCAACATTATTATCAATGGAAGATAGCGTTGAGAGTGTACTTCAAGCTAAAGATGGAAAAGAAGCAATAGATTTAATTTCTACTAATGATATAGATGTAGCTATACTCGATGTAGAGATGCCTGAAGCAACAGGATTAGACGTACTAGAATACATTCGTAGTAATAACATACATTGTAAAGTTGTTATTGTGACAACTTTTAAACGTATGGGATATTTTGAACGCGCCATAAAAAATAACGTAGATGCCTATGTACTAAAAGATCGTTCAATCGATGAACTTATGAAAACAATTAACAACGTCTTAGCAGGTAACAAAGAATACTCACCTGAACTAATGGAAAATATCTTCAATAGTCATAATCCATTAACAAATCAAGAAAAAATTATTCTTTTAAAAATTAAAGAAGGATTACCAAATAAAGA
>NZ_CAUQNQ010000125.1:0-3350 GCF_963519265.1 uncultured Gemella sp.
AGGAATACAATATGACTAAAAAAATACTTGTTACAGGTGGAGCTGGATTTATCGGGTCTCACACTTGTATAGAATTATTAAACAATGGAAATGAAGTAGTTGTCGTTGATAACTTATATAATGCCAACAAAAAGAGTTTAGAAGTAGTTGAACGAGTTACTGGTAAAAAGGTAACATTTTATGAAGTTGATGTTCGAGATGAAGATAAATTAAATGAAGTTTTTGAAAAAGAAGGAAATATTTATGGAGTTATTCACTACGCTGGATTAAAAGCAGTTGGTGAATCTTGTGAAATTCCATTAGCATATTATGATAATAATATAGCTGGAACTATTACTTTGTTCCGTGTTATGGAAAAACACAACTGTAAAAATATAATTTTCAGTTCATCAGCTACAGTTTATGGAGATCCTCATACATTACCAATTAAAGAAGATTTCCCATTATCTGTAACTAACCCATACGGACGTACTAAATTAATAACTGAAGATATTTTAAAAGATGTTTATAAAGCAGACAACGAATGGAATATTGTTCTCCTTCGTTACTTTAATCCAATCGGAGCACATGAATGTGGAGATATCGGTGAAGATCCAAAAGGAGTACCAAACAACCTAATTCCTTATATTATGCAAGTGGCTGTAGGTAAACTAGAAAAAGTTCAAGTTTTTGGTAATGATTTTGATACACATGACGGTACTGGAGTACGTGACTACATCCACGTAGTAGATTTGGCTCGTGGTCACGTTTCTGCTCTTAAGAAATTAGAAAAAGGTAGTGGCTTAACTATTTATAACTTAGGAACAGGAATTGGATATTCTGTACTAGATATTATTAAGAGTGCATCAGCTGCTGTTGGACGTGATTTACCTTATGTTATAACTCCGCGTCGTGCAGGAGATATTGCAGCATGTTATGCTGATGCTACAAAAGCAAAAGAAGAACTTGGATGGGAAGCAGAGTACGATATAAAACGTATGTGTGAAGATTCTTGGAGATGGCAAAGTAAACATCCAAACGGATTCGCTGATTAATATACTTAAACAAGAAAATAAAAGTCTATGTGACTGACCTAAAAATCCTAAGTCAGTATAAGAGCTTATAAGCGCAATGGGAATGACTCAACAAAAATCGATTTCTTCGAAATCACGATTTTTGAGTCACTCCCTTTTTTTATGTATTAATCACTCTTCTTATTTCCATAATAAAAAATCATCTAATCTTTACTATACAAAGAATAGATGATTTTTAAATTATTTTATTCTTATATCTTAATCTTAATAGTGAGATTTCGTTTGTTTTGAATTATTTATTTAGAAAAGAGACTCAAACGAGTCTCCTTCCTCATAAATTATGCTTTTTTTCTAGCCTTAATTGTCCCTACTATTATCGGAATTAAGCTAATTAAAACAATAGCAATTACTACTACTGAAAAGTTTTTCTTAACATATGAAATGTTTCCAAAGAAGTACCCTACTGATATAAATAATGTACACCAACAAAGGCCTCCAAAGAAGTCTATCACTCTAAACTTAGAATATTTCATCTTACCAGCTCCTACGATAAATGGAACTATTGTACGAATAATCGGGAAAAATCTAGCTAAGAAAATAGATTTTCCTCCATGTTTTGCTACAAAGTTTTCAGCGTCTTTTATATTGTCATCAGACACGAACTTTTTAAACCATGCTTTACTCTTTAAATAATCAGAGAAGTTTCTTCCAATAAAATAGTTACAATTATCACCAATTACTGCAGCACTTACACATAAGAATAATAATAAAAAGATGTTATTCCCTGTTGCTGCCCATAATGCTCCACTAGCAAATAATAATGAATCACCTGGTAAAAACGGCATGAACACAACACCAGTTTCGATAAAGATAATTAAGAAAATTATTCCATACATCCACCATGGACCGTGTTGCACCATTAATTCACCAAGATGCTTGTCAATATGCAATACAAAATCAATTAAAAATTTAATTGTTTCCAATGTAATCCTCCTAAAATAAATATGTTCTAATGATTATACCATAGAGAACATACCCTGTCTAATAATCATGCAATCAGTATATTAATCTCTTATGAATTTTTTCATTTCAGCAATGTAGTCCTCATTACTTTCATGTTTTCTAAGATGATTTAAAACCCCAATTGTTGGTTCACTAACATCTTCAAGCTTTCTACGTGTTTGCCATAAGATTTTCACTTCATCTTCTGTTAGTAATAAATCTTCTTTTCTTGTAGAACTCTTCAAGAAATCAATAGCAGGATAAACTCTTCTTGAAGCTAACTCAGGTGATAAGACAATTTCCATATTCCCAGTTCCTTTAAACTCTTCGAATATTAGATCATCCATTCTCGAACCAGTATTAATTAAGGCAGTAGCAATTATAGTTAAACTTCCTCCACCTTCAACATTTCTCGCTGCTCCAAAGAATGCTTTTGGCTTGTGAAGACTCGATGGATCTACCCCTCCACTTAAGAGTTTTCCACTACTTGGCTCTACAATATTATATGCACGTGCAAGTCTCGTTATACTATCCATAAGTATAATTACGTCTTGACCAAGTTCTACACGACGTTTTGCATGCTCTATTACTAGCTCAGCAACTTTAATATGATTTTCTGAAGTTTCATCAAATGTAGAACTTACTACATCTGCACCTCTTACAGATCTTTCCATATCCGTTACTTCTTCTGGTCTTTCATCAATTAAAAGAATAATCAACTTTTTATCAGGATAATTATTTCTAATTGAATTTGCAATATCTTTTAGTAATGTTGTTTTTCCGACCTTCGGTGGTGCTACTATTAATCCACGTTGTCCGAACCCAATCGGTGCTACTAAATCAACAAATCTGGTAGATAATTTTTCCTTAGTTGTTTCTAAAACAATCTTCTGATTTGGATAAATCGGAGTTAATGCTTGAAAAT
Source organism: uncultured Gemella sp. (assembly GCF_963519265.1). Classification (GTDB taxonomy): domain Bacteria; phylum Bacillota; class Bacilli; order Staphylococcales; family Gemellaceae; genus Gemella. The sequence goes on from NZ_CAUQNQ010000125.1 coordinate 2,941, forward strand.
GTGCTCTACCTTTTGCAACTTCAGCATCTACATCATTAACCGTATCAACTTGTAAAAGACCTGCATATCTCTCACCTTCACGAGGTTTACGAACTTTACCATAAACTTCATCGCCTTTTTTAAGTTCAAAACGGCGAATTTGAGAAGCGGAAATATAAATATCCGTCTCTCCTTTTTTATAATCAACAGTTCTCAAGAATCCAAAACCATTTTCTGGATGTATATCATCTAAAATCCCCGATGCATAATAATGTTCTTCACTTACTGATTGTTTTTCTAAAATTGCTAAAACTAATTCTTTTTTATTTAATGTATAATATCTTGGAACACCCAGTTCTTTAGCCAAGGCTGTAAGTTCTTTAGTATTCATACTTTTATACATTTCATCAAATTTTACGTTACTCATTTTT
>NZ_CAUQNQ010000126.1:0-3285 GCF_963519265.1 uncultured Gemella sp.
TATACTTGTGATATATATTGAAATAACGAGTTACATACAATCGCTAAGAGATAACAAACGATTAATTTTATAAGAAGTTCATTACCCTCAATTAATACTCTATCAAACAACACCTTATTTAAATACGGTATAACAACATTAGTGGAAGTATAAAGTACGTGAAAGAGCAGTTGAATTAAAATAACATTTTTAATTTTTTTGATATAATAAACCATTATTTCCTCCTGAAAAAGCCTAATGAATGAAGTGAACTCTAAAGGTTAGATTTTTTATGTCAAATTTTTGAGATGCTGTACATTCTTAAAGAATTATTTTTTATCTAGCGTAATAAGAAAATCTTTTGATCCACATTGAATTATCTTCTTTAGGATATTCTTATTACTTAATGTACCATTTGTAACAAGACTACATGGCATTTATAAATCTCTATTTAGAATTTCCATAATATCAATAATTCTTTGAGCATGTAATGTTAGTTTTCCTCAAATAAAACATATATCTATTAACTCAAACATTGTCTTTTCTACCATATTAAAGATGAACTTTATAATTTTATTATTTATATCTTTTCAATGATTTATTTTCAATATTATAAATTTCGTCTGCACAATTTTTTACAAATTCCATATCATGAGAAACAAAAATCACTAGCCCAGGATAATTTTTTATCAATACCTCCAGCGCTCTTATACTAATCATATCTAGTGAATTTGTAGGTTCATCTAATATTACAACATTGGCATCTTTAATGAATACTTTTAATAATTCTATTCTAGTTCTCTGCCCACCACTTAATTTATTGATTGGTACATTCAATAATGATGCGTCTATCCCAATATCCCTCAATAAATTTATAATATCTTGTCTTGAAAAATTAGAATCTTCTTGTAAATAATTTATAAGATTTTTTGTACTTCCAACATCAAAATGAAATTGTTTAAAAACTGAAAATTTGATCATTTTAGAAAGTATAATATTTGGATGGTTATCTAGTATATTCTTTATTAATGTAGACTTACCAGAACCATTTTTCCCAGTAATTGCAATTTTTAATTTATTTGCAAATTGAAAACTAACATTTTTCAATAATTGTTTATCTTCATAATAGAGATTTAGCAATTCAGCTCTTATAGGATATTTATTATGTAATTCTCTAAAATTGCCTTCAGGAAAATGGATTGTTTGTACAATAGGTATATCATTGATTTCACCCAAACTATCTAATCGCTTTTCAACATTTTTTATTGTCCGATCAATTCGCTTTACAGCTGTACTTTTATCTTTGGTTGCAGCTAATCGACTAGGTTTTTCAAACGGCTTTGTATTTTTATTTTTTTCTAGGCGCAATCTTTGCTCTTTATTATTTAGAATAATCGTTTCTAAATGTTTTTTCTCTCTAATATATTCTTCTTTTTCATATTGTTGTTTTAACAGATGAAGTTCTTTTTGCTTTACATAATCTTCATAGGTACCAATATACTCTCTGATTTCTTTATTCTCAATATCCCATATTTTAGTCACAACATTTTTTAAAAAATAGCGATCATGACTAGCTATAATAATGATCCCATTTTTATATGATTTAATCGTTTTAATTAAGTTCTCTCTCGTCTGAATATCCATAAAATTAGTTGGTTCATCTAATAATAAACAACCTTGTTTTGTACAAAGCATTTTATATAGGAAATCTCTTTGCTGTTCACCAGCACTATGATTTAAATTTGTATAATCATTATTTGAAAACCAATTTTGATCAAACTTTTTACATAACACATCACAGATTATTCTACCCTTAGTAGATTTTGTATTACCGCAAATAATATTTAATAATGTTGTTTTACCTACTCCATTATTACCTACAATTCCAATAACTTCTCCAATATGACCGGTTAATTTATCAACATGAAACAAGGTTTTATCTGCAAAAGACATCTCAATATCAATTAATTTAATAACTTCTTTACCCATAAAGTCACCCACTCTTTTAAAACTTTTCAAGTGTTTCCAAATCAAGTCTAGATATTAAATATAATAAACAACAGTCTATAAATTAGATGCGGAGATACTCACTCATAACATTAATAACTTCTATCAATCCCTGCTTTCTTACTAGATTGGTAAATTTTCTTAAATAAGACATAACCAATTACCAAGAAAAATACTGACTGACCGGCTAATAATAAGTACTCCATCAAAGTAACTCTTCCTCCTTGAATCAGAGATTGTGTCATTTCAATTCCTAGAGAAATAGGAAGAAATCGACCAATCAAAATTGCCCATTCAGGCATCATATCATGAGGTAAAATAGCTCCAGTGAAAAATAATAGTGCATAAGAAATAATCGAATCAAATGATGCTGTCTTAGTATATTTTAACGTCAATGCTACTAATACTAAAGTAAAGCCAAACACTCCAACAGTGGTTAATAAGAAGATGACAATATACCACCCACTGAATGAAATTTGAATTGAAAGAATGGCACTCAAGATAATTGATACAACAGCTACTTTGATGAGATTAACAATCAACCACACTAATGTTCTTACTATAATCAGCTGTTCAAAAGGAAATGGTTTAATAATCAGTTGATCTAAGATTCCCATTTGCTTCTCTGAAGACACAGAGACTGCTGCTTCACTAATAACCGAACTCAACAAATACCAATAAACAAATCCTACATAACTTTGATTCATTTGTTGATGTTGAACTAATAAAAACATATAGAACACAATCGTAGTAACCACAATACTCACAATATGATCAGGATAATAAGTGCGTACTTCATGTAAATATTTCCATAATTCTGCCTTAAATAACTTCATGATGAGTTCCTCCTCTTTGACTATAGAAATAGTCCAGTGTTTCTTCAACCGTAGGACTTAATTTCTCAATCTTGATTAAATGAGACATCAAGTTATGCTTTACTAAAAGTGCTGTTAATTCGTCAATAGAATTCCGTTTCATGTATGATTTTCCTTTTTCAATGCGACATTGAAGCTCTTGATGAATTACTTCTCCCTCAATAACAGCTTCAAATTCTTGTGAATGTGGGACTTGTTGCAAGAAGTTCTGATAATCTCCCTTATAGACAACCTTTCCTTCGTCAATCACAATCACATAGTCTGCTAGTAATTCTATAATCTCTGCTTGGTGTGAGGTTAAAATAATCGTTTTATTCTGTTCTGTTGAAAGTTGTTTAATTTTTTTACAAAGTTGCTTTGAACTTTGAAAATCTAATCCTAAAGTTGGCTCATCTAAAAATAGGACTTCTGCATTTGTCATTAA
>NZ_CAUQNQ010000127.1:0-3271 GCF_963519265.1 uncultured Gemella sp.
ATACTAAATACAGAGAAATCTTAGGTATCCACATTGTAGGACCAGTTGCAGCTGAGTTAATCAACGAAGGATCTACTTTAATCCAAACAGAGATGACAATTGATGACGTTATGGATATTATCCATGGTCACCCAACATTCTCTGAAGCTTTATATGAAGCTATGACTGACTGTGTTGACTTATGTCTACATGCACCTAAGAAAAAAACTAAATAATAGTTTATAAAGAAAAAGATGGCTAGCGATTTGCTAGTCATCTTTTTTCTTTATAATGGATTTCTGTCAAATTTAGGGTATGAGAAAAAATACACTAGGAATATAGGTGTATTTTACTACTTAAATTCCTAGTGTAATTTTAATTTTTAGTTTTTAACTTCTGCGATACTGATTTTTTGATGAAGAGTTGTTTCATCTATTTTTATATTTTGATATTCGTCATTTTCTGGTAATTTTAATGAATAATTTAAAGGTTTAGAAATTTCTACAAGACCGTTTAATATTTCGAAATCAAAGATATGACCACCTGCTTTTAAATCATTACTAATGTAGTGTAAATGAAATCCACCAACGCCTAGTCCTTGAGCGTAATAAGGAGAGAAAAAACCAACTATTGTACCTTGTGTATTTTCATAATGAAAAATATTTTGATTCTCTAGTACTTCTAGTAGAGGTGGATATGGTTTTTCTTGTTTTTTGGGAGATCTAGTATTCATTTTTTGAAAGATTCCTGAAATTTTTATAGCATAGAAATAATTTTGATTCAAGTAATCTTGAACTTTTTCTAATAAGTTTTTAAATGTAAGATTATCAAATTTTTGGTATTCTTTTTCGAATGTAGTAATTGTAGCGAATGGTGTACTTTCTTTGATTGATTGAAGATATGAATTACCGAAATAATCTGTTTTATAAATTTTACTATCTAAAATTACCATTTCACCATCAATGCCATCAAATGTACCAATTCCAAAATTGCCGCATTTCAGTAGTTCTTCTATAGTCATGCTTCCACTATAAGCACCTTCTATAATTCCTGCCATAGTTCCATATTGAAATATCATTTTTATCCTCCTAGTAACTAATAGAATTAAATTCTTCTCGTAATATACCATATTTTACAGAATCATAATATAAGCCGTTGTAATATCTAACTTTTCTAATTCTTGCTTCACAAAGAAGTCCTATTTTTTCTGCAAGTTTCATCATTCTAGTGTTTCCACTCCAAGTAGTTAGACCAATGTGTTGTATTTCAGGAAATCTATTAAAACATATCTCAATCCATTTGTATAAAGCAGCATAGCCTATACCTTTTGCCCAGATATTCTGATCATATATTACTATCCCAATTTCTAACCATCGAGTAGCTAAGCTTTCCCAATAATAAGTAACAATGCCGATTGGTTTATCATTTAAAAATATGCCTAAGACACGTTCACTTAAGAAATATTCATGATGATTTTTTAATAAGAAAGTTTCTAAATCTATAAATTTAAATTCGTTAAAATAAGGTGCATTGTATTTACTCCATTCAGGAGTTTCTGAAGAGTAAATTAAATTGTATAAATCAGGTAGATGTTTTTCTTCTATTTTTTTAAGTGTAATCATAAAAACCTCCTTTTCCATATTATAGCATAGAAAAAACTTAGAAGTATATATAATTTCATAAGTAATTTTATTATTATATTAATATTCATTGTGATATAATTGTTCATGAACTAAAATTTTAGAGGTGAAAAATGGAGAAATTTAGTAAAATAATATCCGATGTTTTTCTTTGGATAATGAATATAGGATTGTTAATTATAGGAGTGCTATTATCATTTGGATTAATAATGGAAGCAAAAGAAATATTTTATGAAGGTGCTAAATTTTTAGCAGATCAAGGGAATTATCAACATTTTGTAGAGGGGATATTGGTGTTTTTCCTATATTTCGAATTTGTGGCTTTAATAGTAAAATATTTTAAAAATAATTATCATTTTCCTCTGCGATATTTTATTTATATTGGAATAACAGCAATTATAAGATTAATAATAGTTCAACACGATGATCCTTACAGTGTATTAATATGGGCTGGAGCAATTTTATTACTTGTAATAAGTTTAGCAATTGCAGAAAAATTTATAAAGAAAGATTAAGAAAAGACTTCGAACTTATTTTAGGTTCGAAGTCTTAGCTTTATTTCACAGTATATTTTCCTGTTTTATAGTCGATAGTGATTCCTTTTTGGAAGTTTGGTAAGAATACGTTGTATTTAACACTTTTACCATTATCTTCAACTGACATTGCTTCCATAATTACGCCTTGTGCAACTAAATCATCTCCTCTGAAAACAGGAGTTACACGATACCTAACGTGCTTTTTAGTTTTTTTAACATAATCAGCAACCTCATTTTCAAAAGGTATCATGTTAAGGTTCATAAATCTTGTTCCTGTCATTAAGTTTTTATCATTGTCATTTTCTCCGGCAAGTTGGAATGCTATTAAATGTGATCTATCGTAAACATGAGTTCCTCTGTTACTTTGCCATCCACTAGGGCGAACATGCGCGATTTCTTCGCGCTTATCAGTTGGCATTAAATCAATACCTATAATTCCGTTTGCTTGTCCAACACGACCAAGTTTATCTAAAGGACTATAGTTTTCAAATGATGTAGTAGATAAATCTTCCTTAGCGAAGTAAGGATTATTATTGTTTAATACTTTATATTTATTATTATCAGTTGCTTCACTTTCTTTAGGTGCTGTAAGTAAGTTAAGTATATCATCGGGTATTTTTGAGACACTAGCGAAAGTTGCAGTGTTGGCACTGTTATTTGACGATTTATTGGTATAGTATGTAATAGCAAATGCAGCTAAAATTACTATAGCAATAGAAATTAATGAAAACAGTGATAATTGTTGTTTTTTTCTTTTTGCCATAGGACCTCCTTTGTTTATTTAGAAAAATAGATTAAATATCTAAGAGGTTGACCCAAAAGTCTTAAAATTTTTAAAAAATTTATATATAAACTCATAGATGCAGTAGTTTATTGATATCTAAATTTGCTTTATAAAAGCTTTTTAGATATCTAATAAACTGTGCGGAGGTGACTCGACAAAATCGTTATTTCAAAGAAATCGATTTTGTCGAGTCACTCTCTATAAAATAATTTATTTTTTGAAGTAGTTGATTCCCATTGCATCTTTTACTTCATCTAAAGTAGCAGCTGCAACTTTCTCAGCTTTTTCACTTCCAGCTTTAAGCATTCTATAAACTTCTGCTTTATCTTTTG
>NZ_CAUQNQ010000128.1:0-3261 GCF_963519265.1 uncultured Gemella sp.
GGTAGTGCTACACTTGGAGAAGTTCTAGGAGCATTAGCTGAAATGCTATATGGTTCATACTTTGGTGCTGCTGTTCTTGTTTCAGGTTTAGTGCAAGGAGTGGGTTCTGAGGTTGGTTTCTTAGCTACAAGATACAAACGCTACGATACATTTTCACTATTTCTTTCTGCAGTGGGTATTACACTATTTAGCTTCGCTTATAAATATTTCCAAGCTGGATACGAAGCATTTTCTGTAAGTATGATTTTAGCGATTCTACTAGTACGTTTTATCTCTGTATTCTTCTTTGGAGTTATCTGTGTTAAACTAATCTTGAATATAGTAAATAAAGTACAAAACAGCGGTAGTAAATAATGAATATCATAGAAATCGATAATTTTTCTTTAAAAATTAAAGATAAAGTCTTATTTGATAACGTTAGTTTAAAAATAAAAGAACATAGTTGGTTAGTCTTAACCGGAAATATTGGTAGCGGTAAGTCTACCCTGCTTCGTACTATTTGTAAATTAAATAAAGAACATTATGAGGGAGTAATTACTTACAAAGGGAAAAACATTGTTGATATTCCTATGCAAGAACACGTTAAAAATATCGGATATGTCATGCAACATGCGATTAATCAATTTGTTATGCCTACCTTAGAAGAAGAAATAATATTTGCATTAGAAAACCTATGTCTAGAACCACAGGTTATTAACGAAAAACTGGATTATGCTTTATCTATTACAAATACTCGTGAAATTTCTACAAAACATATCCATACATTGTCTGGAGGAGAACGTCAACGAGCTGCTTTTGCAGTAGCATTAGCTATGGGAAGTGAAGTTTTAATTTTAGATGAACCATTTGCCAATGTTGATAAAAAGACTCGTAATTCTCTACTAACTCTTCTAAAAGACTTAAACAACCATGGTGTGACTATAATCGTGTGCGATCATGAGCATCATCTATACTTGAACTATGCAGATACCTTTACTTATCTTTCTGATGGGAATTTAGAGTTAGTAACAAAGCCAACTTCTAAAAATTCTAATGTGAAGTTATGTAACAATGCTCAATCTGAACAAATCTTAAGACTAGAAAACATTTCTATACAACAAGGAAAAAAAGAATTATTAAATGTCGATGATTTTCATATATTTAAAGGCATTACCACTTTGACGGGAGATAATGGAACAGGAAAAACAACATTATTACACGCTATTTCACAATTAAAAAAATACGATGGAAAGATATACTTTAATGAAGAAAAGGTAAAGAAATCAAGGAAGTTGTATAAAAAAATAAGTACTTGTTTACAAGATGCCTTTCAACAGTTTATTAGCTTGATGCCTCGTGAAGAGATTTCAATGCAAAAAGATATTTGGGAGCACGCTACCTTGTGGCAAGAGAAACTTTTAAAAGAATTTGATTTAAAAAAAGAGCTTGATAAAAGTCTATACTATTATAGTGGTGGCCAACGAAAACTTATTCAACTTATGTGTTTACTGAGTCAGAAAACCGAGTTGCTACTATTAGATGAACCTTTTACCCATCTTGATGAAAGAGCATGCTCATTTATAATGGATTGGATTGAAGAAAATAAAAGACTTGCTGGACAATCATTTATTATTGTAAGCCATAGACTGGAACCACTAAATAATAAGAGTGATTATCATATTGAAATTTCAGAGAATACGCTACATTATATAAAGGAGAATTATTATTATGCAGAAGAAAATAATTAGTCCTACTCTAGCATTAATAGTATTATTATTAACTATTTGGATTTCATTTAGTAAATTATTAGTTTTAAATTTTATGATTATTGGTGTAACAATTCTCTATTTTTGTCTATCAAGATACTGGAAAAAGCTACTGTATTTCATCCTAGTACCGCTGTTACCCGCATTGGGTTCTGCTTGGGCTATTATTGTTCATAGTTCTAATTATAAATTTGCTCTCTTAATTTTTTCTAGGACATATAGTTTTGCAGCTTTAGGATTAATCACAGCAACATATGTTTCACTTGTAGAACTACTAAAATACTTTGAACAACATGGGTTATCTTCAAATATAGTATACGGACTCTTAGTAGTTATTCAAGCTTTACCAAGAATACAATATGAAACACAAATGATTACAAAATCTAGTCGTCTTCGAGGAGTTTTCTTACCATTTTGGTCACCATATTACTATGCTAAAGCTATATTCATCGCGTTAACTTGGCAACCTCAAATTTCTGAGGCGATGACAGTTCATGCCTATGAAGACTTCAAAGCTCGAACACATTATAATAAATATTCTGTTGACAAAAATAAAAGTATAATTATTTTAGTACTCTTCTTATTTATATCAATTTCTTTATTAATCATAAACAAATAAAATGATGCCATCATGGATAAAACCCATGATGGCATTACTATATTCAAAAAATAAAAAAAACTGGCGGGAATGTGTGGGAATCGAACCCACCCAAGAGGCTCTTAACCCCTCATACTAGTTTTGAAGACTAGAGAGCACACCAGAACTCATCCACTCCCATGTATGTTTATATTATACAATAAATATAATGAAAAATCAAGACTATATGTTAACGTATCCAAAGCACTTTTCTTTCATGTGATAATTTAGCTTTTATCTAACTTTCCAAAAGAAATAATAAGAAACAATTAAATTATTAACCACTTGCTTCCTATTTTTTACCACTTACCTAAAAGCTATTAATTTTTAAACTGAAATAATATATAATATAACTATAAACATTTAGAAAGGAGACAATATGAAAATTAATATCGAACTAGACTCAAATCTTAAAGAAGTCGAACTAGTTATTAAGACCCCAGACTTAAATAGTGATGTCATCTTAATTAAAGAATTAGTTGAAAAAGCTATAGTAAATTCTCAAAAAATAATTTTCTACAAAGGCGACTCTGAATATTTCATCCCTCTAGAATCTATTTTATTTTTTGAAACTGACGATAATAAAGTCTATGCTCACACTATCGATGAATTTTTCGAGGTTAAATTCAAATTATACGAATTAGAGCAACTTATTCCTTTTTACTATTGTCGAATTTCTAAGAGTTCAATAATAAATACAAAAGCAATTTATTCACTAGAAAAATCTTTTTCTGGTTCAAGTACCGCTTCTTTTTCTAATTCAAAGAAGCAAGTCCATATTTCAAGACATTACTACAAAATATTAAAAGATAAATTAAAAGAAATGAGGTAAAAATAAATGAGAAGAAGTTTTATTGGATTATTTTTTATAATCCTTGC
>NZ_CAUQNQ010000129.1:0-3249 GCF_963519265.1 uncultured Gemella sp.
CAGAGTCAATTCGTCTACGTAAAAAAGAATTAGATAAAGCAGCTCGTGAAAAAGCGGCTCGTAAAGCTAAATATTCAGAAGAATAAAATAAAAAAACTTTCGAAGTAGATAACTATTTCGAAAGTTTTTTTAGTATGTATATAGAAAACGGGAGTGACTCGAAATCGTGATTTCTGAGAAATCGATTTTGTAAAATCATCCCGCAATGGTTTATTAGATTTTTATAAGGCGAATTTAGATATCCATAAGCCGCTGGATTCTCTCAATAAACTCTTTTTGAATTTAGGTCTTGTGGATTAACCTCGTTTTTATGTATTACTGATTTTTAATTTCTAGGTTACCATCTTTTAAAGAGATATTATCTCCTTCTTTAACTTTTTCATATTGTTCTTTGGTAACAGAAACATATTTTGTATCTCCATCTTTAGTCTTAATTTCTAGCATATATACAGGAACTTTTGAATCTTTTACATTATCAACTAACTCTTTTTGCTGATCGCTAGCGTGGATGTGATTATGTGAAGTCGCTGAATTAAATAATGTATACCATAGTAACATATTAGTTATGTTGCTGCCTGAGAAGAATCCACTGCTTCTATAATTATTATTTATATAATCTGTATATTGTTTTTTATAGCCTTGATTATTGTAGCTATTGTAATCTTTGTTATATGAACCACCTGAGTTTTTTGTAAAGTTTTTTGTAGTGTTTGTAGTTGGTTTACTGCTTGATGTAGAAGCAGTAGGTTTCGAACTAGAGTTACTATTTGATGGTTTAGAAGAACTAGGTTTTGAACTAGGTCTTGGAGCACTTGGTCTTGCTGATGTTCCTTTAGCTTCAATTAGATTGACACTTGATGCACTGATTGTAGAAAAAATTAATGCAGAAGTAAGGAATACACTTATTATTTTTTTTATTGTATTATTTTTCATAGTATTATCCTTTCAAAAATTAATTGTTTTCTGTTGTACGTTTAGCGACGACAGTTCCTTCAATATTTTCTTGAGAACCTGCTTCACTTTTTACAGTATTTTCTATGTTAGTTTTATCGTCTATTTTGTTGTCATCTTTAGAATTATTATTAAAGTAATAATATAGACCAAAACCAATAATTGTAATTGTTAGTAAAGTAATAAATGTTTTTAAAAATCTAGCCATACTAGAATCCTCCTAATACGTAACCTTTCATATCTAATGCACGTTTTAGTCTATCGTATTCAGAAGCTGGTACTTCAAGTTCATCACCATTTACTTGAGTAATAGTCGCGTATTCAGCGTTTAGTTCTTTCCAAATATCCACGATGTTATTTAAGTTAATTAATCCTCGATTTCCATCGATTAGAGTAATTTCAAACCAATTCATAAAATTACCTCCTTTATTATTATGATTAAATTATATCATAGTTTTTAAGAAAAAAATAGTAAAGTAGGTACAGTGCTGTATTTTTGATAAATTTTTAGTAAATAACCTATGACTCTTATAAGTAAAATTAATGTATATTTTTAGAAAATTTGATATAATTGAGTTAAGAATAATTTATAGTGAGGACAGGATGATGAAAATATCTGTTATAGGTTCGGGAAGTTGGGGAACTGCCTTATCTCAGGCAGTGGTAGATAATGGTCATGAATTACGCTTATATTCGCGAAGTGAAAAAACAAGAGATGAAATAAATGGAAATCATACAAATAGTAGGTATTTAAAAAATGCTGTTTTACCAGAAGGAGTTGTGGCAACGAGTAATTTAAAAGAAGCTGTCGAATTTGCAGATGTAATAGTTATAGCAGTTCCTACTAAAGTTATGAGAGAAGTAGCAAGGGATATTAATAATTATTTAGAGAGTCCCAAGTTTATTATCCATGTATCTAAAGGTTTAGAGATGGAAACAAATAAGAGGATGTCAGAGGTAATAGCTGATGAGATTGATAGTGATAAATTAAAAGGGGTTGGAGTACTTAGTGGTCCATCTCATGCTGAAGAATTAATATTAAGAAATCCTACAGTCGTTGCCATTGCATCTAAAAATGATGAATTAAATAAAATAGCTCAGGATATTTTTCATAATAAATATTTTAGAATTTATGTTAATAAAGATATAATAGGTGTTGAAGTTGGTGGGGCACTTAAAAATATAATTGCATTAGGGTGTGGAATCATTGATGGAATGTCCTATGGTGATAATGCAAAAGCGGCGTTATTAACACGTGGGTTAATCGAAATAACACGATTAGGGAAGAAGCTAGGAGCTGATGAAATGACTTTCTTAGGGCTTGGAGGAATAGGTGATTTAGTAGTAACGTGTACCTCTAAACACTCAAGAAACTATAATTGTGGCTATTTAATCGGACAAGGTTATACATTAGAAGAAGCTATAGAAAAATTAGATATGGTTGCCGAAGGTGTAAGAACTACGAAAGTTTGTTATTTCCTTTCTAAAAAATTTGATGTTTATATGCCAATAACAGAAAATATCTATAAAGTATTGTATGAAGGACTAAGTATTAAAGACTGCGTTAATAATCTTATGAATAAAATGGCAGCAGAAGAATTAAACAAATTTGAGTAAAATAAGGTTACATATTATCAAATAAAATCCAAAAAAGTAAAAAAACTGTCGAAAATTTAGTAAAAATGCTAAAAAACACTAAAATTCGTTAATAAAACCTTGATTATTAGCGATTTATATGGTAATATTTAATAAGTGAAACGGTAGAACCGTTACTCAATAATGGAGGTAAAGAATTAATGAACAAATCAGAATTAATTTCAAAAGTTGCTGAGAAATCAGGACTACAAAAAAAACAAGCAACTGCTGCTATCGAAGCATTCGTAGAAACAGTTGAAGAAACTTTAGCTAAAGGTGAAAAAATCCAAATTATCGGATTTGGTAACTTTGAAGTTAGAGAAAGAGCTGCTCGTAAAGGACGCAACCCTCAAACTAACGAAGTTATTGAAATCGCTGCAAGCAAAGTTCCTGCTTTCAAAGCTGGTAAAGCTCTTAAAGACGCAGTTAAATAATAACAATTTAATTCAAAAAAGAGGAGTTACTACTTAGTAGCTCTTTTTTTATAAAAATGGAGGACAGTTTTGAAAAATAAAGAACAATCACAAGAACTTATAAAAACACTATTAGAAAATATTGGAGAAGATACATCTAGAGCTGGATTACTAGATACACCAAAAAGATGTGTAAAAATGTATGAAGAGTTATTATCTAAAACAAATGTAGATCCGAAAGAAGAAATAA
>NZ_CAUQNQ010000130.1:0-3222 GCF_963519265.1 uncultured Gemella sp.
AAAATGTATGAAGAGTTATTATCTAAAACAAATGTAGATCCGAAAGAAGAAATAAATACATTTTTTGAATCAGATAATGACGAGCCTATTTTAGTAAAAGACATTCAGTTCTATTCTTTATGTGAACACCATATGTTACCGTTCTATGGAGTATGTCACATAGCTTATGTGCCAAATAATAAGAAAATTACAGGGCTTAGTAAATTAGCTCGCCTTGTAGAGAGTGCTAGTCGAAGACTTCAAATTCAAGAAGATATGACACTGATGCTTGTAAATGCAATAGAAGAACAATTACAGCCAAAAGGTGTGTATGTAATTATAGAAGCTGAACACATGTGTATGGCTATGCGTGGAATTAAGAAAATTGGATCAAAAACAGTGACTAGTAAGAAAACTGGCATTTTCTTAGAAGATACAGAATTAGTTAAGGACATTCAATACAAAATTAAGTTATAGTATTAACAGGAGTAGATTATGAAAGAAAGTAGCTATATTATTATTAGAGCTGAAGTCGATAATGTAAAAGTAATTACGAAAAAGACGAATAATGAAGAAGCTCTAGAGATACTAAATAAGGGAGAAGTTATTATTCTAAATATTTTTGATAATATCGTAAACTTTAAAGTACAGGGAAGAGCAAGAATAGTATCAAATTTAGATCAAGTAATTTCGGAATAAAGAGATTAACCTACATAGGCTATAAGTAGCTTGTGTAGGTTTTTTTGTAAAAATATAGTGAAATTGTTGTAAAGAAAAATAATGTTATATATAATAGATTATGATAATACTGAAAATATATTTTAAAAAGGAAAAATATGGTACTTGAAAATAAACTTGGTATAACAGAAAACTTAGTTTTAGCACGTGAAGAAGAACGTCTTAGTAAGAAAAAAGCGATAAAATTATTTACAGACAAGTTACTAAAAAATAAAGAAGTAGGTAAATTCTCTACCTTAGCCTTTATACATCAATATTTATTTGAAGAAATCTATGATTATGCAGGAAAAGTAAGAAATGTTAATATAGCAAAAGGGGATTTTCGTTTTGCGCCAGTTATGTTTTTAGATTCTTCTTTAAAACATATTGATGAAATGCCGCAAGGTACTTTTGAAGAGATAGTAGAAAAATATGTTGAAATGAATATTACTCATCCGTTTCGTGAGGGTAATGGTCGAGCTACACGCTTGTGGTTAGATCATATACTAAAGAATCAAATTCAAAAGGTAATTGATTGGAATAAGATTGATAAAGAGGACTATTTATTAGCAATGCAACGCAGTCCAATTAGAGATATAGAAATTAAACATGTATTAAGAGTTGCACTTATAAGTGAAATTAATGATAGGGAGATTTACATGAAGGGGCTTGATGAAAGTTATTATTATGAAGGCTATATAGTTTATAATTCAAAAGATTTATATTAAAAGATAAATAAAAAAAAGTTCGCAGAAATTTTCCTGCGAACTTTTTATTTACTAGAATAGTAATTTATCTGCTCCACCTAGTTTGTAGTCTAGAGCTGCCATAGCAAGTACGTTAATGAAGTGCCATGGACGGTCAAATTCTGGTTGGAAGAATATATCAGCAAGAGCTAATTGTTCTAATGTCCATTCTGATGCGATAGCTATAGATAAAGCTGCGATAGCACTAGAAACGTCATGTTTAGACATTAATTGAGCTCCTAGAACTCTGTGAGTATCTTCATCGAAGTAAATTTTCATGTGAACCAGATTATTTTCTTTTCTCATGAAATCTGGGTAAATTCTTTCTTCTACATATTTAGAAGCTACTTTACCATCGTATAAGCTAACGCCGTTTTGAGATAATCCAGTACTTACAAATTTGTAATCAAAGAATGATAATGCAGAAGTACCGTTTACTGCAGGCATTTTAGTTTTAGTACCCATAGCGTTTAATGCAGCAACTACACCTTGACGGCGAGCTAGAGTAGCAAGAGCTATTGGTAATTCTCCACGAGTTGGAGCGTATGGAAGAAGAGTAGAATCTCCACCAGCATATACATCTTTAGCAGATGTTTCTAAGTATTCGTTAGTAACAACAAAACCACGTTCTGTCATTTCCAATTCTTTATTTAACCAAGATGCATCTGGACGAACACCAACAGAAACAATTACTGTATCTGCTTCGTATTCACCTTTATCTGTTACTACAGCAGTAACTTTTCCATTTTCGCCTTTGAATGAAAGAACTTTTTCTCCACCACGAACTTTAAGGTTGTGTTTAGCACCTTCTTCAGTAAGAATATCAGTAAGTTCTTGGTCTAAGTATGTATTTAAGATTCTTGGTGCAAAGTCAACGATTGTTACATCGATACCGTGTTTTGCATAAGATTCTGCAACTTCAAGACCGATGTATCCACCACCAACTACAACAGCTTTTTTACTGTTTTGCATACAATCGTATACTGCTTGAGTGTCTTCAGGACCACGGAAAGTGTGGATATTTTCTAATTCAATTCCTTCGAATGGTGGTTTAACTGCAACCCCACCAGGACTTAATAATAATTTATCGTAACTTTGTTTTTCTTCACCAGCTGGTGTTTTAACAACAACATATTTTTCTTTTGAGTTTAATCCTACAACATCGCTGTTACAGTGAATGTTGATACCTTGTGAACGGTAAGATTCCTCTGTTGCAAAGTGTAGTTCAGATAATGCTTTAGATGTCCCATCTAAATAAGATTGGCTACCTCAACCCATAAATGAAGCCCCAGCGCCTCTTTCGTATAAGTGAATTTCAGCGTTAGGCTCGTTTTTTAAAATAGTTTGAACAGCTTCGTAACCGAAGTGAGATGTTCCAACAACTACATATTTCATATATTTTCCTCCTGATTAATATTTTTTAATATTTAAATTTTTCCCGTATAATTAAAATTATAATATTATACAAGTAGCATTATAACATATAATGCTATAATATAAAAATAATAAGCATTGAAAAAAAAACTTTAAAATAGTGTTGTTATCGTTTTATTCTATTTTAAAATATGTTTCTGATTATAAAAAATTTTGTTAAATATTTATTTTAAATGATAGAGGATAATGAGTATATTTAAACTATATAAATTTTATGATTTGACTTTTTTTGACTTTTGTTTTATTATAGATTTCAGTAGAAATATAAAATACAAATAAAATTTTTATAAGAGGTTATTAATATGATTAAACCATTATTTGATAATGTATTATTAAAAAAAGTAGA
>NZ_CAUQNQ010000131.1:0-3184 GCF_963519265.1 uncultured Gemella sp.
CTTTAAACGAATGGTCAGCTCAAAATCCAACCAAACCGTAAGGTTCTATGAAAGAAGAAACCAAGATAACGGATAGCGCGTACCAGCACTTCTGCCTGCAAAACCCGTACGCTGACCGTGAGACGGGGCTGCATTACAACTTCCTCAGGTACTATGAGCCTGATGCGGGTCGGTTTGTAAATCAGGATCCGATTAGATTACGGGGGAAGTAATTTATATCAATTTGGATTTAATACTACCTTATGGATAGATATTTATGGTTTATCTGGTACTCTAACAATTCACTCAAGTGGTAGATCTTCAGATTCTTCATCATTAAATTCATCAGGAGGTTCATTATGAAAATTAAAGCAATTATCCCGTTTCTTATGAGTATAATATCATCTGGTTGTTCGTTAATTAATAATGAAATTGATATTAATGACATTTGGAATTTTAAAATTACTATTACTGAAGCTCAAGAAAATAGAGAAGCTAATTTGACAGGTTTACTTAGCAATAGTGCAATGGGAATATCAAGTATGAAAACTACTATTTACAATGACAATGAATTAAATGTTGTTTTATTTCAGAAACTAGCAGGATCAAAATATTCTGGGAAATTAGACAAAAGAATTATTATTGGCAAAAATATTAGTAAAGTTACTTTTGGCTCTGCAAGGGAAATCATATGGCATAACTAACTAGCCTAGACGGAATCAAACTCCAATACTACCTGTAAAATATAAAAGGGTTATTTAAAATACATTTTTAAATAACCCCATCCCCCAACAGGAGTACTCCATGGCTGACTCCACCCGCTCCGTCTTCCGTTCCACCCATCCCCTTCCCACTGGTCGAGGTGGAAGACGCCAACGGACGGGTATTCTCGCTGAACTTCGACAATGTGGCTGATGAGCAGTCGCCCTTGTTGGAACTGTTGTTCTAGTTAGTGTTTGTATATATTCAACGGCAGGAGTATGTGGTGCTTTTGTGGTAGGAGGAAGTCTTGTAGGAACAATGTGAAGTTTAATATTGATATAGGAGCATGATAATTATGAGCAATAGCGATTTTTATATACAAAATATGATTGAAACTTCTTTAGAACAAGAAGATTTCAGTCAAATAATTATACTACTAGATTCACTACCATCTAAAAATATACGTAGAGCATTGTATTTATTATCAAAAATATTCCCAAATAAAATAGAAATTACTGAGAATGAATTTAAATTTATTAAATGTATATTATCCAATAATAAATTTATAGTAGTTCAAAGCATCTCTGATTTTCTGAGAGCAATATCTATACTTAACTTTAATGACCTACAAAAACAGGAAATTGCTGATTTGATTTTTCAAAATCTAAATATTTTAAGCAAAAATTGTGATTTTGAGTTAAATGTACTAATAACAAAATTAATAGAACCCAATAAATTTTTTATGCTAATTGAGAAAATTAAAAATAATTTAGATGATTATTCAAGAAAATATTTATTAGATTTTATTATTTACGAGAAAGAATATCTTGAAAATGGCTTTAATGAAGATGAAATAAATGATTTCATAAAATTTTTGAGCTACCCTAGATAAAATAGCAAGCAGTAACCCGAGCAAAACCTCCACTTCTTCCGAACCCTTGGCACAGGTACATAACTGGACCAACAAAGACGGTGAAAGCCGCCGGCAAACCCACTACTTCCACTGCAACCAAATCGGTATCTCAAGATTTAACCAATAAAGACGGCATCCTCTTGTAGTTCGGTGAATACACCGCATGGAAAAATCACTATTAATGTAAAAGTTATCTAACATAATGGAGACAAATATGCCCTTCCTTAAAATTCCCTATAGAGATTATCCTAAAGAAGGATTGTTCAAAAACCTTTATCGAGAAAACATTTATAAAATAGAGGAATTTAAAGATGAATTTAAGTATTACGAATATACCCCAATAGAGAAAATTATTATTGATGAACATAATTTAGTACCATTCATCTTTTTTTCACCAGAAGGAATAAATTATTTAATGCCTAAAATTATTGATAGCATCAGCAATGGCATTAGAAATGATGATATTCCAGTAAATATAGAAGAATTTATTATAAATATACCTACTGCAGAAAACATCACTCATTCTTTAAATCTCTTAAAAAAAGATGAGCTTATAATTCTAAAAAAGTATTTAGAAAAAATATTATTTGGGGACTCATCAAATTTGATACAGCAAATAGGTGAACATTATTTATTCAGAAGTATTGAATATCTCGAAAAGTTAATAAATAATTCCTAAATCTACTTATTATTTTGTTAATCGAATACATAAGCCAAGGTTTCTAGAATCGGCAATGGATAACATTTAGTTAAATACAAATTTAACTAAATATGGAATCTATATAGGCTTGTTAAGAAGAGGATGGGAAAAATCATCTGCTCGTGCTTATGCAACCAAACTTGCTTCAAATTTAAGAGCTTCAGCAATAAATTTTGCTAGAAAAAACAACTTATAAGTTTAATACAAGAAAGGAATAAAAAATGACTAAAGCTATTCAAGAAAAAGTTATTTTGAACGAGATTAAGGAGATTAGCCTTAATCGAATAGGAGGAAATATTCCTAAATATTTTGATGATAAACAAGATTGTATTTCAGAAATGATGTTTTATGGATGTTTTGAACATCCATTAAAAACTAATTTTATATTATCTATTTTCTTGCCTAAAAATCATGATATTATGCTTGATAATAATATCTATCCTAATTGTTCAATAAAAGTTTTTACTCATCCAAAATCTGAGGAAAGTAAAATTACTTCATTTACAAATATGGACTTAAATAGGATTTATTTTGAACCGTATAGAAAAGTAAATAGTGATGATTTATCAGGTTTAGTAACAGTAGGAGGAGAATTGCAACTAATTCAAGAAGAAGATTATTTTTATAAAAATCTAGAAGAAGATGGATATTTGTACTTGATGAGTATAGACGAAGATTATTACCCAGATAATCTTCTTAATGGTAATTACCCGTTTGATTATGGAAAATTATATATATATTATAAAGAAAAAGATAAGAAAGGTAATATTGATGTATTAGCTGGATTTTGGCAATATTCTTAATTGATCAATAATATAATTTTTATCAGTAACAAGCAGTAGTCATTATATAACTTTCAATCCCGACGTAGGGTGTGCGCAGTACTGCAT
>NZ_CAUQNQ010000132.1:0-3174 GCF_963519265.1 uncultured Gemella sp.
TCAGCTTTTTCACTTCCAGCTTTAAGCATTCTATAAACTTCTGCTTTATCTTTTGCAAACTCTTCACGACGTTCTCTTATTGGGCGTAAGTAATCTTGCATTACATCATTTAAACGACGTTTCAGTTTCATATCACCAAGTCCACCACGAGAGTAGTGTTCTTTAAGTTCTGCAACTTCATCAGCGCGAGTATCGAAAATGTCTAAGTATTTAAATACTACATTTCCTTCAACTTGACCTGGATCTTCAATCTTAATATGATTTGGATCAGTGTACATTTTCATGATTTTAGCTTTAATGTTTTCTTCGCTATCCCCTAAATATATACCATTGTTTAAACTCTTACTCATTTTTCCTTGTCCATCAATACCTACAAGACGAGCGTGATTTTTTGGCGGTAGTACAATCTCAGGTAATACTAGAACTTCTTTATTGTATGTTCTATTGAAGTCACGAACGATTTCACGAGTTTGTTCAAGCATTGGTTTTTGATCTTCACCAACAGGAACGTGTGTTGCTTTAAAAGCAGTAATATCAGCGGCTTGACTTACAGGATATGTGAAGAATCCTGCAGGAATACTTTCACCGAATTTTTTGTCATTAATTTCCTGTTTAACAGTAGGGTTACGGTGTAATCTAGAGACTGATACTAAATTCATGTAGTACATGTATAATTCTGCAAGTTGCGGAATTTGCGATTGGATAAAAATAGTAGTTTTTTTAGGATCAATTCCAACCGCAAGATAATCAAGTGCTACTTCTGTAATATTTTCGATAACTTTTCCTGGATTATCAGCATTATCAGTAAGTGCTTGTTGATCGGCAATCATAATAAATACTTCAGTATCATCTTCATTTTGTAAAGCTATACGATTTTTTAAAGAACCAACATAGTGTCCTAAGTGAAGTTTACCAGTAGGTCTATCTCCAGTTAAAATAATTTTTGTCATAAAAGGGTAACTCCTCTAAAATAATTTTAATAATTCTTAATAATTATACCATAATCTGACTGAAGTTTGTTTGAAATAATAAAAAAATATTAATTTGGATAAAAATTTAGTGTTTTAGTCAGTAAAAAGTGGTATAATAAAAGAAAAAGAAATAGTTAATTATTAAGGAGATTAATATGATATATATAGAATCAAAAAGTAATGACCCACGCTACAATACTGCATTAGAGCTTTATGCTTTTAATGAACTTGCAGAAAAAGACGATGTGTTTATGTTATGGATAAACTCGCCATGTATCGTTGTTGGTAAAAACCAAAATACAACAGAAGAAGTAAACCAAAAATTCTGTGATGATAAAGATATTAAAATCGTTCGTCGTGTAAGTGGTGGTGGTGCAGTTTACCACGATTTAAACAACTTAAACTACACAATCATTTCAAGTGGTAGAAGTGGTGAAGAATTTGACTTCAAATCATTCTCACAACCTGTGCTAGATGCATTAGATTCATTAGGAGTTAAGGCGGAATTTACAGGGCGTAACGACTTAGAAATTGATGGGCAAAAATTCTGTGGTAATGCTCAATACGTGCGTAATGGTCGTATTATGCACCACGGTTGCTTAATGTTTGATGTTGATACATCAGTTTTAGCTGATGCTTTAAAAGTATCTAAAGATAAGATTGAATCAAAAGGTATTAAATCAGTACGTTCTCGTGTAACAAACATTAAAGATCATCTTCCGAATCAAGATATGACAGTTCAAGATTTCGTAGCTGCACTTAAAAAATATATGAGTGAAAAATACGAAATGACTGATTTTGTTGCAACTGAAGAAGACGAAGCTGCAATCTTAGCTATCCAAGAAGAAAAAAATAATTCATGGGATTGGGTATATGGTAAGAATCCTGACTTCAATATTAAACGTAACAGAAGACTTAAAACTGGTAAAATTGAAGCTAATATCATGGTAGAACAAGGAGTTATTACTAATATCAAATTCTACGGAGACTTCTTCGGAGTAATGGATGTAGAAGATATCGCTAAAAAATTAGTAGGAGTAAAATACCAAAAAGAAGATATTCAAAAAGTATTAGAGCAAATTGATATTAATTCATACTTCTTAGGAGCAACATTAGAAGAAGTAGTAGATATATTAGTAGACTAATAAATAATTTTGGAGGGATGTAATATGATAATTGCGACAACAAATTATGTTCCAGGAATGGAAGTAGTAGAATATAAAGGATTAGCTACAGGTGAAGTAGTAGCTGGGATTAATGTCATCAAAGATATAGGAGCAGGAATTCGAAACCTTTTTGGTGGGAGAGTCCAAGGCTACGAAGACGAAATTATAAAAGCAAGAGCTGAAGTTTTAAAAGAGTTAGAAGCTCGTGCGGCAGCTATGGGTGCTAATGCTGTTATCGGAGTTAGAATTGATTTTGATCCTCTAGGAGGCGACGGTAACAACATGCTTTTAGTAACAGTTACAGGAACAGCTGTAGTAGTAAGATAAAAGTAAATAAATTGTAAAATAAAATTAATAGCAATATTTATAAAGATATTGTATAATGATAAACAGTTATTAAATTTTTAATAGAGAGGAAAAATATTAATGAAAAAAGTATTTAACTTTAAAAAGATTTTCTCTATTTTACTTTTAGCAATTGCTTTAGTAACATCTGCTGTATTTGTAGCTGGATGTAGTGACGATAATGGAACAAGTTCTAGTTCATCATCAAAAGCAACTTACACAGTAAGTAAAGAAGAGAAAGATTATTTATCAAAACGTTTTTCAGAATTATCTAAGACGAATAACGAAACTGTAGCTTATGTTTATGCTCCAGGAACTCAGTTAGATGAACCAGTAGTTCAAACTAATGACAATGAAACATACTTAGATAAAACTTTTGAAGGTGGACACGTTCCTTACCTTGGTACTGTATTCATGGATATGGATAACAAAAAAGACTTCCATGACAGATTAACTTGGTTATTCGGTCACGCTCGTGGAAGTAAAGTTGGAGATCACCGTATGTTCAACGATGTTAACTACTATGATAAACAAGAATACATGGATAAACACAAATTCGTAGTTATTGAAACTCCTGAGAGAAAATACTACTACGAAGCAGCATTCTTAACAATCGTACCAGAAACAACTTCATTCTATCGTTTAGATTTTGAAAGTGATGAAGATTTCTTAAACCAATTAACAAATGTTAA
>NZ_CAUQNQ010000133.1:0-3089 GCF_963519265.1 uncultured Gemella sp.
TTGACACAGAAGTTAACGTAACATTCCCAGAAAACTACCAAGTAGCTGACCTTGCAGGTAAAGCAGCTAGATTCGAAGTTACAATTCACGATGTAAAAGAAAAAGTTTTACCAGAATTAACTGATGAATTCGTTAAAGAATTTTCTAAAGAAGCAGCTTCAACTGTAGCTGAATACAAAGAAAAATTAAAAGAAGAAATCAAATTAGAAAAAGAAAACTTAGCAGAAAAATCTTACTCTGATAAAGTAATTTCTACAGCTGTAGAAAACGCAAAAGTTTCTGTACCAGAAAAATTAGTAGAACAAGAAGTTAACTCTATGTTCGAACAATTCACTGGAAACTTATCTCGTCAAGGATTATCATTCGACTTATATGAGCAATTCACTGGAAAAGGTGAAGCTGATCTTAAAGCTGAAATGAAATCAGACGCTGAAAACAAAATCAAAACTTCATTCGTACTAGGTGAAATCGCTGAAGTAGAAAAAGTTGAAGTAACAGATGCTGACATCGATGCTGAAGTTAAAGAACTTGCTACTATGTACAACATGACTGAAGAAGGAATCAAACAACGTATTAGTGTTGAAGACTTACGTGGTGAGTTAGTAATCCAAAAAACTGTTGATTTCTTAAAAGCTAACAACTAATTTTAGCAAATCATCCTTAAGCATATAGAGTGTCTAACATTCTATATGCTTTTTTTAGAGGAATAAGAAGGTGGGGCTGCAGTTGAACGAATATATTAAAAGCTTAGAACGAGAATTTTCTTTAATAAAGAATGGATTTAAGGAAGAAGAGAAAAGAGCATTAGTTGATTATAAAAATAATGATAGAGACTATATTAAGAAGTTGGCTTGCTTATCTTATAAATCTAAAGTATATCAAGTTAGAATGTATGGTGTATTTCTATTTGGATATTTATCAAGTGATATTAGAATTCTTGAGTTCATGTGTGATGAAGTATCTAAAGATGATAATTGGAGAGTACAAGAGGTACTAGCAAAAGCATTTGATGAATATTGTAGAAATACTGGTTATGAAAGTGCAATACCTGTAATTGATGAGTGGCTAAGCTCTGATAATCCGAATACTAGAAGGGCTGTCACAGAAGGGTTACGAATATGGACTAGTAGACCATACTTCAAAGAAAATCCACAAGAAGCAATAAAAAGACTAGCACGATTAAGAGAGGATGCTAGTGAATATGTAAGAAAATCAGTAGGAAATGCGTTAAGAGATATAAGTAGAAAATTTCCAGAGTTGATAAAAGAAGAATTAGAAAGTTGGATTTTGGGAAGTAAAGAAATAAAACAGGTGTATAAACTAGCTAGTAAATTCTTAGGCGGTAACTAATTATTATGAAATAATATATAGTTAACTTAATAAGTTATAAAAGAAGCCTGTTATTAGAGTTTTTCATAAAAAAAGCATGTGCAGAGTTGTTATATAAATGTAGAATTAATGTGAAAATTTGAAGGAATTTAGCAATAATTTTAAATGTAATAGGGACAGGATAGGTATTTAAATAAGAATGAAAATCAATGAAAATAAAAAATAATTTAATTACAATAATTTTTTTTATAGCTTATATTTGTATTTTTATAATTTTATAATTAATATATTTTAGTAATTTTAACTAAAATATAAATTATATAAAGTATTGATAAATCAGGTATTTATAGAGAAAATTGAACTGAATAGGAGATATATTTTTAGGTTTTATATATATAAATAAAATGAATGCGTTATTTATTATTGTGTTTTTTAATGAAAATGTAAGGAAGGAACGCCTTTATGAGTTAAATATTTTATTGATTTAAGGAGATTTCTGTTATATAATGTAATTAAAGTATTAATTATCTATTATTACTTTGTCTTTAAATAACAGGTTTCTTGTAGATGTATACAACATATTTAGTTATCTTAAGCAAATAAATTTTTTATTGTAAGGTGTAAAAAAATGGAATTAAGAAGAAAGACCTTAAAATTAATGGGTTCTCATATAGATATTCTTATTTTTGATAGTGTTGATGCTGAGAATATTTTAGATGATGCTGTAGAAATGCTAAAAATGTATGAGCATAGATTTAGCGCGAATGATGATAGTTCTGAATTAATGGAAGTTAATCATAATGCAGGTATCAAAGCAGTCAAGGTTCATCCGGATTTATTTGACTTGATAAAGATAGGGAAAGTTCATAGTTGTGCGCAAAATAGTTTTCTAAATATTGCTATTGGGCCTATTGTACAGACTTGGAGGATAGGATTTAAAGATGTAAAAGTTCCGACTAAACAAGAAATTGATAATCTGTTAGAAATTACAAATCCTAATCAAATAATTTTAGATGAAAGAGATCAGTCTGTCTTTCTTAAGAAAAAAGGTATGGCTATTAATTTAGGAGCCTTAGCGAAAGGGTATATTGCTGATCTTATGATTGAGTATTTGAAAAAAAGAGATGTAGATTCTGGACTTATTAATTTGGGTGGTAATGTGTTGGTCTTTGGAGATGCAAAGCACAACCAAGACTTATTATGGCGTATTGGTATTCAAAATCCAGTGGAAAAAAGAGGAAATCACTTGTTTACTATAGGAATAAAGAATCAGTCTGTGGTAACTTCTGGTATTTATGAACGTAATTATACAGAAAATGGTAAAACATATCACCATATATTAAATCCGAAAACGGGTTATCCTGTCGAAACCAATGTAGCTGGTTTGTCCATAATCTCAAAAAAATCTGTTGATGGAGAGATTTGGACTACAAGGTTATTTGGAAAACATGTTGAAGATATTATGGATGAAATAAATAGCTTACCTGATATAGAGGGTGTTGTAGTTACAACTGAAGGTAAAGTCTATTATACAAGCGGAGTGCTAGATAAAATAATATGTTAGATAAAGATATCTTGAAGAATACTGAACATACTATTAATTTAAGGAGGCTTTATTAAAGTGGCTGAAGTAAAGAACAAAACAAATGTTAAAAAAGCAAAACAAGAAAATCTAGATACAAATAAAGTAGATAGTAAAAAAAATGAGAGAGGAAACAAAAACATGGTAAAATTAATTGGTCTAGTTGGTACAAACTCTA
>NZ_CAUQNQ010000134.1:0-3059 GCF_963519265.1 uncultured Gemella sp.
GGACTATTAGTTATTATTTCAGGAGTTATTCTTTATTGGATTAGTAATCTTCCGAAGCTTAATATATTTATGAATAGTTTACTAGCAATATTTATAATTGTTAGTGGTTATATACTATGGAAGTGGGAAAAAAAGGAAACAGAACCGATTCTGCCAATCAGTCTGTTAAAGAATATGTCTTACATTACGAAAAACTTAATTATGGTGTTGGTCTACGCTTTTGCTATCGGATATAGTATTTACGCTCCAATGTGGGCGCAGGTTGTATTAGGAACTAGTGCAACTATGGCAGGTGGGACACAGATTTTTAGTTCTATCGCAGTTATGTTAGCAACGAGATTCTCTGCTAAATTTATAAGTAAATGGTCATTTGAAAAACTTATAAATATAGGTTTTATGGCGATGTCTGTTTCAGTATTTATGATGGCCTTTGCTCCAATAGGTGTTTCTTATTACTATATTTCGATTAGTGGTGCTTTCCTTGGACTCGGTCATGGTTTGATTTTTCCATCAGCGCAAGTAGCATTTCAAGAAGTCGTACCTAAAGAACAACTTAATATAGCTACTACTTTTAGCTTGTTATTAAGAACATTAGGCCAAACTCTTATGGCATCAATTTATGGTTTAGTATATGCTAGCCAAGTTAATGGCATTAACAGTATAGAACACTCATATCAAGGATTACATATAATCTTTATTATTTCAGTTGTTGCAGTTATATTTGGATGGATAATGAACAAAATTACTTGGAAATTATAATAACAATTTTCTTTTTACATACATTAAAATAATAGATTAAAATAAACAAACAGTCTGTAAACCATAATGATTTACAGACTTGTTTTTTTATCTTTTGATTAGTTTTAATAATTTTCTTCTTAGTGGTAATCCGTAGTTGTACATTAAATTGAATACATGAGAGATTACTAAATCGAACTCTCCATAGTATTCTATGATATTTGGAGCGAATTTTGATTTGAAACCAAGTAGACTGTCGTTTAAATCTCCTTCGATTCCACCCATAGAAACTTCTTTAACACCCATTTCCTGGGCTTTTTTCATTGTATCAGAAAAGACCTTATATTGTGCAGGAAGTTTCGCGAAATCTTCATTCATACCAGCGTAAATAATTTCTGCGTGGTTACCATAAGCGATAGTAATCGCAGCACTTATAACTTGATCCTTGCTCTTATCTTCGATCTCTAAGCTATCAAATAAAACGATTAGCTTTTCAATTCCGGCTACTTGCTCAAGAAGAGTACGTTTTTTCTTCGGTGATTTTTCTCCAAGAGCTTCAATTTCATCTTCAATAGTTTCTTTTCTAGAATGACATTCTTTTACAGCTTTTTCTACATTTATATATGAAATGTACAATAAAGCATTGTCTCCAAAAGTATCTAGTAAGTTTTCGAAATACTCACGCCCGCGAAGAGAGATGTTTTTTCTTTTTTCAGTACAAGCTAGGGCGAAAAGGAAGTCATCAAGATTCTCTTTACCACAACGTCTAACTTCAACGAATTTTTTCTCTGCATCACGAATTAAGCGACGTGTATCTTTTGGGAAAAAATCAGGGACTTCTTGTTCAAGTTTCGTAACTGTGTTAAAACGTGGTTGGATAGTACTGCTCATATCAAGGCTGAAACCTTTGTGCTTATAACCATTCTCCTTGAATACTTTAATAAGACTGTTGTTCTCTCTATCTACCTCAACATCCTTAAACACTGCTAACTTCTCATCTTTTATCGCAGTAGGGATATCTAATTTAACCATTTTAGCACCTTTGTCTTTGGCGAATTTTTTAAGGTTAGTTAAAAAGAAATTAAGGAGCTCGGTATTAGTATAATCAAGAATTGGACCACGTGGAGCATACCATAATCCTTGACGAGTTAGAATCTGTACAGCAGCTACAATATTGTCATTTTCATCTGCGACAGCTACTCTTACAGCCCCCCAAGTATTTTTAATGTGCGACCATTCGATAGCTTGCATCATATTACCATGTTTGTGATTTTTTATAAATTCAGTATATTTTTCATCGTTAATATTTGTTAAAAATTTCATTATTCAATAATCCTTTA
This sequence comes from uncultured Gemella sp., assembly GCF_963519265.1. Lineage (GTDB taxonomy): Bacteria > Bacillota > Bacilli > Staphylococcales > Gemellaceae > Gemella. The sequence goes on from NZ_CAUQNQ010000134.1 coordinate 2,079, forward strand.
ACTAAAGTACACTTAATCATAACAAATTATAGTAGAAAAATCAATTTTTAGAAGAAATGAGAGATAAATCGGTTAATTACACTTTAATTTCTTACTGGAACTTACTTTGGGAATTTATTAATAATTTAATTAAAATATTTACAAGCGTCTGCAAAACCTATATAATATTTATAAAGAATAAAAAAAGGAAGTAATTGCGATGAACATGAATACATTGTACATTATGCTAGGATTTGTATTTGTCTATGCGATGATTTCTAACGCAAGAGATAAGATAAAAAAGCGTGATGAAAAGAGTAAAGAAGCATTTGAAAGACTTCAAACACCAGCATATAAAAAAGAGTTAGAAAAGGTTATAAACTTAAGTCAAGACGATGCATTTAATATTGCAGCATTAAGAAAAGCATACTTTTTAAATGGAAAAGATGCAAAAAAACTAATAGAAATTTTTAAAAAAGATAGATAGGAAAAAAGAAACTCAACAAATCGACTTTTATGAATTGAACTGTTGGGTTTCTTGTATTTACTGATTATTTTCCTTCGATTGTAATCATCCATACTTCACTACGAGCTGTAGTTTTGAAAGGTGGGCCCCAGAAACCATAACCCGCAGAAGTGAAGAAATGTTTACCATTAATTTTCGCGTAGCCATGATCTAGGGTGTAAACTACATCTGTGATGAAGTTTAACGGCCATAGTTGTCCACGATGAGTATGCCCAGAGAGTTGAACATCTATAGGCAATGTAGCATGATAATCAACAGCATCCGGTTGATGATCGACAAGTACGATAGTCTTATTTAAATCAACACTCTTAAGAAGTTCGGCGGTATCTAATCTATCACGACTAACACTCTTATCTTTACGACCCACTAATGTAATATCATTATTAAGTGTGATAGTTTCATCAAATAATGGTATTATACCAGTTTTTTTAACTTCATCGACTATTTCTAGTGCATCATGGTCGTGATTCCCCATC
>NZ_CAUQNQ010000135.1:0-3034 GCF_963519265.1 uncultured Gemella sp.
AATTGAAGAAATACTCACCAAAACTTCGCAAACACGTTGTGTTTACAGAAGTGAAATAATAGGTCATTACGTTTCAGTAGAAACGAAAAAACCTTGATTTAACGCGATTCTTGAATTTTCGAATTTCAATGTATTGCAATAAAAATCAACCGGATGACTACATTTTTGACTACATTTTTTGTGAAATAAATTAGAAGTTCGGATATATAAGAAACACCCTAGTTCATTGTGAACTAGGGTGTTTCTTATAAGCTAAATCAATAATTTTCTTATATAGATAAATGAATTATTAGATTAGATCATGAGATAATAAACAGGAAGAACTAACTTCACAGCAAAATTAAATGTAATAAATTATTCAATTTCTAGAAAATTGATTTTGAACTAATGTAGAAATACTGTAGTATAATAGGTTTAAAGAATTAATAGTAAAAAATCAATAAAGTAGGATGGACATATCATGAAAAATCATGAAGATCAAGATTTGGAACAATTAAAATCAGATTTAGAAAATTATTTTAACGAAATCATACCCCAAAACGACGGAGAGATTTTTTACTTTAAAGATAAGAAATTTTTTTTAGAACAGTTTAGCCCTTGGCATCAAGATAAGGGTAACAATCTGATTAATGAATTTATAAAAAAAGTTGAGAAGTCTGAAACAACTATGGACTTCTCTTGGCTGAGGATTCTACCGGATGACTTAAAAAAAGAAATAGAAAAAGTAGGTAGACATTTGAATATGCGCTACCAAATTCCAACTCATTTTCATGGAGATATAGATACAGCTACTATTTTCCACTGTTTGGAAAATCCTAGAGGCTATTTAGGGGCTTATCAAGATAATCAAATTGATAAAGGCCTCGAGGAAACAAGCCTAAAAGGATATTATGGAAAAACCGAGATTTTGATAGCTGGTACTGAAAAAAAGAAAACTATTAAAAATATTAAAAAGATCTTAAAAGGATATAAAGAAAAGGAAAAGGAAATTGATATTAAATCAATTATAGAAAGAAGATATAAATTAAAAAGTATTAAAGACGTCAAAGATATCATTTATAGTAATCAAAGCAATTTAATGAGTGAAATTAAACATATGTTTGATTTAAAATCTAAGTTCGATTTCAAAAACAAGTCTAAAAAAAGTCAAAAAAATCTGTTAGAAAATTATTACTATTTGAGAGAGTATTATTCTCAACTTATTCAGATAAATAAGGTATTAGATTTTATAGAACTGGAAGAAAAGCAAGAGGAAATTGAAAATATTGCTCAACAAATATGTGATTTAGAAATTTATCCTTTTTCATGTGCTCAACCTGATTTAGGTGAAAATGGCATTGGTGAAAAGATTATTCTCAATTCAGACTTATCTAAGTTGGGTGCGTTCATTGTACTGAGAAGAATCTATAAATATTTATATAATAAGGAATCGCAAAAACCGGTTTTTGTTTTTCGTAAATATGATACAGCATGGGAGAAATTGTTTAGAAAATTATTTAAAGAAGCAAAGGATGAAGATTTTGCTAATAATGTTATGGAAAAACTAGAAAATAATTTCTTTTACTGTCAGTTACGACCAATAGGAGGAGGAATAACCGATGGAAATGTGATATCAGTTCCAAACTATAGAAAATTTATGGATATGAAAGAGTCTGCTTTTGATGAAATTACAAAATCACTACCTCGAATTGATGTAAAAATAATTGAAAAAGATAACTTATAGCCAAATGGAAAAATTACAAATAAGCAATACGTCTAAAATCAAAAAAGAGCAATATTGCTCTTTTTAATATACGTATAAACTCTCAATCACGGTCTTCTGGAATAAATACATGAATATCAGCTTCATCACTTTGATTCCAATGAATGAATATTCTGCGACCTAATATCTTTTCTTCTATCTTAATTTCTTCAATTTCATAATAAACTTCTTCATTTGCATTATTACTTTTCTCAAGATATTTTTTCACTTGTTGCTCGAATCTCAACTGTCCAGCATATTCCTTGGAGTTTCGATTTGCTCTAAAATCTTGAGGTGAGATATTGCTTTTATTATTTTTACCAAAAAATTGATTGGATTGTGAGTTATTAGCATTACGTTCATCATTTGTAAGTAAATACTTATCAAATGAGTCAGCAATAAAATGACCTCGATCTTTTGTATTCTCACCTGGAATGGATGGGTCATCAGCATTAGGACTTCTGTCCTTAACGTGGTTGACATTACTTAGAGCAGCAACGAAATAGTTAGCTTTAGGTTCTTTTCTAAGTATAACCTTCCACATTATTGGGTTATCACGATATATAGGTTTTTGGACTACTCTACAATCCATTTTTACTTTGTCCAAAAATATATAATATTTACCATCTTCAGTTGGTAGCATTTTCCAATTTTTAAACCCACAATTCCAATCATCAATGTTCAAATTATTACTGTGAGAGGTCCGCGCTATTTGTGTTAATGTAGTTTCTATAATATTATTTTCTTTTGCCATAATATGTTTCTTAATTTATCTTTCTAATATGGATTCAATCATTGGTTCAATCCCATTTTCAATCAAGTTATCTACCTTACGCTGAGCAGAAAAACGCCCAACTTCATAGGCTACATAGTGTAAAATCTGAGCAGCCACTTCTTTAACATTGAATGAAAATTGTTCCTTTAGAACTCTATAAGAAAGGGTAGCAAAAGAGTCTGCATCTTCAAATCGTTTCAAATATTGCTCATAGTTAGAATGAATCGTCTGAATGATATAAATCGCATGTGTATCATCTAACTTCATAAAAATCATTAAGCTTTCAATAAAAACATTACTTTTTTTTATACATGCTTGACATAACTCTCTTGCTGGCATTTCATAGATATAGTTTTCTATGTCGTCATCAAAAACACCGTTGCTAATTTTTTCCCATATTGTCTTCTTAAAAGCATCGTCGCTTCTAATTCTCAACCATGCATTTAATGCACTCAACATTTCAGTAGCATCTTGATACCTATAATCAGGTTCTAAATTCGTAGCTTTTTCACTAACAG
>NZ_CAUQNQ010000136.1:0-2997 GCF_963519265.1 uncultured Gemella sp.
AGAGAAAATATTTTATATTTATTGGCTCTAAATCATATTTTGATAAGAAATTAGATGACTTATCTGTAGAAAACAGTGGTTATTCTTTTAGACAACTTATTATGTATCAAGATGTAGCAAAAAAAAATGAATTAGAATTTGACCGTAAAGAAGAAGTATTAATTTTGAGTAACGATAACTATCAATCGTTGGTAGGAGCAGCTATTGAGCGATTGGGGACAATTATTGAAGAATTCACTTATGAAAACTCAGAAATTTATATTCATAACCCACCAAGATATCTATATGAATATTTAAAAAAATTACATAAAAGAGATTTAATAGAACTTATCGTCAAAAATGAAGTATATTCAATAGTAAAAGATGAAAATAATTTTAATGTGAAAATAGATTCTATTTTACAAAGAATAATTGGGCAAAATAAGGCAGTTAATGAAATTAGTAAAAGTTTATGGTACCTTACAAAAATAAATACAAAAAAGCCTTATGTAGTTATGTTCTACGGGAAAAGTAGCATAGGAAAGACAGAATTAGTAAGAGAAATTGCTAAGGAATTTTTTGATAATACATTTTTTGAAAAACACTTATCAATGTTTAAGAATATTCAAAGTTTTGATTATTTGTTCGGGGCAGAATTGAATCGAAGAAGTCTAGGTTATGATTTATTGGAAAGAGAATCTAATCTAATTTTTCTAGATGAATTTGATAAATGTGAATCTAGTTTTTATTCAGCTTTTTATACTTTATTTGATAATGAAATATTTAAAGATGCAAACTATGATGTTAACATGTCAGGAACACTTATTATATTAACAGCAAACTATAATTCATTAGAAGATATGAAAAAACATTTAGGGCTTCCAATTTTTTATAGAATAGATAAGTTTATAAAATTTGAAGATTTTGAAAGTAGCACTATTTACGCTATTGTAAAAAAAGAAATTTCATCTCGTAAAAAAGAATTAGGAGATTTATTGGATGAAGAATTGATTTATTCGAAAGTAAGTATGCTTGTTAATACACAAGGTGAAAATGCACGTACTATTAAATCTAAAGTACAAGGGGTTATCGAGGAGTTATTATTTGAGAATTATGTTAATACCGAGAATTAATAGGTTTTCTTATTTTAAAGTTGCATTATATATTTAAAATGTAGAAACAATCTATAATTTAATTTATATGGAAAAAATATATAATACAAAATAATGGTAGTTTAGGAGATGTGAAAGTGATGAATTTAGAGCCAGGAACTTTAGCAGATTGGGTTGGAAATGTGATATCATTTTTAGGAATACTTGTTGCTTCATTTTTTACTGTACGATATTACAGAAAAGATAACAAAAAAATATGGAAGTTGTACAAAAATGTTGAATTAAAAAGAATAATTCTTGAAAATGGTGTGGAAATTATAAGTGGGAATAAAATAATAGTTATTAGTTGTTATAATAATGGAAAATTACCAGTATTCATTGAAGTAAATAAAGTAGTAAGAAGAAAGCGATATTTATTTAATAAATGTTATAAAGTCGTAGAAGAATATCCTATATGGTCTACAGATTTAGATATAGATAAGAATAAAAAAATTAAAATTATGCCAGCAGAATTTATTGAAATATATAAAGTGGATCTAAAATGGGTATCGGAATTTTATCATGAAAATAAAAGTAAACTTAAAAGTTGTGAAGATTTGTGTTTCTGTATAGAAGAGTTGGAAGGGAAAATAGAGTATATAAAAATTAATGATATTTTTGAAAAGTAAAGGAGTAGAGTATTATAAAATCAAAAAAATTATTAACAGTGTTATTAGCATCTAGCTTATTAATAACTGGATGTTCAACAATGAAGGAAGAAAAGAAAGAAAATCCAGTTAAGAATGAAACTGATAAAGATAAAGTTAATTCTTCTAGTAGAGATGGTCAGTATACATTTAAAGATGGAAAAGTATCAATGGAAGATATTGATTTGAAAATTACTAAATATAAAGTTATACCAGTAGGAGCTGAAGGTAATGAATACGGAGATACTCCTGTAATTGCTTTTTGGTACGATACTACTAACAAAAGTGGAAAAGACACGATTACACCTACAATTGCTTGGTTAGCGGCTTTTCCAAATGATGCAATACAAGATAATGATAAAAATAAAGTAAATAAACTTCAGATAGCATCGCATCCTGATAAAAACTTGATGAAAGATCAGAATGCAACTATAAAAAAAGGTGGAACTGTCTCAGGAGCAGTAGCTTATAAACTAACTGATTTAACTACACCTGTAAAACTTACAGCTTATAAAGGTATTGGTGGTATTGAATTGGGAAGTCAAGAATTTGCTGTGAAATAGAATATAATATACTCTCTTTATTTGAAGTGATTCTAGTAAAGAGGGTATATTTTTCTATTTTTTTACAATAAAAACATTCTCTTGTTATTTATGTTATAATAAAACATAACAGAGTATATTAATTATTAAAATAAAGGAATTGTTAAATGGGAAATTATAATGAATTATTAACTCTTAGGAATAAAATAGAAAATACACTTAATTATCAACTTTCACTGAGTAATTTGGAATTATATCAGGGGCTACTTCAATAGTCCTAAAATTTAACAAGTTCATATAAGAACTCATATACGCAGTGGTTTATTGATATCTAAATTCGCTTTATAAAAGCTTTTTAGATATCTAATAAACTTTGCGGGGGTGACTCGACAAAATCGATTTCTTCGAAATCACGATTTTTGAGTCACTCCCTGTTCTGAAGAAATCTGAATTTATTAATCATAAGTTCTTTAGTGATTTTATTGATATTAATAAAAAATATACTAACTTGAAGGTATATAGAGAAAAAAACTCGATTGATTTAACTATCGAGGTTATTGATGAGGAGGGACAGACTTATGTAATTTTTATAGAAAATAAAGTTAAGTCTTTACCTGATGAAGGTCAATTAATTCGTTATTCTGAAAAAGATTCTAATGCTAAAGGGATACTTCTTAG
>NZ_CAUQNQ010000137.1:0-2987 GCF_963519265.1 uncultured Gemella sp.
GAAATTGTACAGACGATTATTGGAATAAATCTATTGATTGTTTCAGTAGTTAGTGTTTGTATTGTAGCGTTAAAAAAAGACAATAAAAAATAACCATCTTTAGCTTTGGTTGGTTAGATGGTTATTTAAAACTATTTTACAAGCCACCGTCTTTAAAACGGCTCTCTCTTTTATGATTATATTTTAACATAGATGAAGTAGAAAAGCAAAGATTTTGAAATATTAATCTTTCTATAATTTTTCAAATTGTTTGCACCTCAAATACCCTTATTCTAGAATTCTTCACCCATTAAAAATATTCCATACAAAAAAGCTAGGAAAAATTCCTAGCTTAACATTCACACTTGAAATATAGGTAGTGAATCACCTTCCTTTATACTACTATATTTCTACTAGAAAATCAATTTTTATATTTTGTTTTAAAAAATTATCATATTAATAAATCTATACTTATTATTTTATATAATTGAATTTCATTTTGTCTTCTTTCTATTTTGTAAGTTCAAATACTCGAACTTAATTTTATTATATACTAACATTTTCTAATTTCTAACAAGAAAGTTCAATTTCTTTGAACTTTTATTAAAATCATGATATTATGAATCTAACAGGAGGTGAAGTTTATGGCGACTTCTACTGAAAGAATAAATCAAATAATGAAAGAAAAAAAATTAAGACAAATAGATGTTCTTAATTTAGCTAAACCATTTCAACAGAAATATAATATAAAATTTTCTAAAAGTCACTTATCTCAATATGTAAATGGTAAATCGAATCCAGATAACAAAAAAATCTTCTTATTATCAAAAGTATTTGGCATTACAGAAGCATGGTTATTAGGATACAATGTACCTAGATATGAAAGAATAGAAAATACTGGACCTCAAACCCCACAAGGCCTAAAGATTCCAGTATTAGGAACAGTTGCAGCAGGAATACCTATTTCAGCTGTTGAAGAAATCCTAGACTATGAGGAAGTACCTCAATCGTGGAAAAACCAAGGTGAATTCTTTGGACTTAGAATTAAAGGTGACAGCATGAAACCAGATATAAATCATGGAGATACTGTTATAGTAAGGAAACAATCAACAGCTAACAATGGAGATGTGGTGATCACTCTAGTAAATGGGGATGAGGTCACTTGTAAGAAGTTTGAAAAGCTTGATAATGGAATAATACTAATATCTAATAACTCAGAATACTCACCTATGTACTTTTCAAATGAAGAAGTAGTAACAAAACCAGTAGTAATTTTAGGACGAGTTGTTGAGTTAAGAAGGAAGTTTTAGAAAGGAAGGAATAATGAAATCAATATTTAAAGAAGCTCAAAGAATATTTGTAAGTGTCATGGAATATCATCAGTATAAATTCAAATATCTTCCAGAATCAGTTTTATTTAAAGCTAAACAATTTTATAAAGAGGCTCAAGGGAAAAATACTAAGTTCTTTCCAAAGTTTAAACGAGGAACAATTGTGTATGTGAAATTTGGAGTTAATATTGGTTCTGAATTGAGTGGTAACCATTTTGCTATTGTATTAGATAAATACGATAAGGTTACAAAGAGTACAATCACAGTAGTTCCACTGTCTTCAAAAAACAATAAATATTATCAAGAACTAAATCCTTATGATAATATTTATTTTAAAAATTCTAAGTATCACCTTAATAAAATCGATGAGTTGATATCTAAATGGGAAGTAAAATCCAAGGAATATATTTCTGAAATCGATGCTTCAAGACCTAACAATCTTAATGATTTTAAAAATTATGTAACGAAATTATTAATAGCAAATGATGGAATTATGACTGACGATATTCAAAAAAATATAAACAACTATTCCGAAGAATTAATAACCAAGGCATTATATAAATTAAAAAAAGGAAATAAAGAATTCTTAGAATCTAAAGACCAACACTTTAAAGGTATAGAAAAATATAAGAAATATAAAAATAAAGATAGTTATGCTTGTGTGAATATGATACAAACTATAGACAAAAGAAAACTGACACCAGTTTCAAAATTTGAAAGTGCTGGAAATATTACAATTTCAGAAGAATCAATGAATCTTATAGAAAACAGAATAAGAAAGATTTACTTTAACATTTGACAAATAAATAAAAAAATGAGATACTATTAATATAAATTAGTGGTGAAACATCCACAACAATATCATTATTCGCTGTGAAACATCAGCATCAATATCATATTAAGAGTATCTCAATACGAGGTACTCTTTTCTTTTTTATAACTAAAAAGTTGATCCACTTGATATTTTATATTATAATTAAGTTACTAACATAGATACTTAATTATATCTATCGCAAATCTTAACTAGAACTTAGTGATCGTAACCGTTGGTAACTAATTACTGACGGTTTTTCTTTTTTAACTAGTCAAAATCAATCAGTTTAGACAAAATAAAAACTCTCTACGCTTCCTCCTTTTAATACTCCCCTACAACCTTATATTTTCTCAGTATATATTTTAATTGTTCACCTGTAACATCTTCGTATTTATAATCTATATTTTCAACTGCTAGATAATTCAATACTTTCCTAATGCTGACGTATCCTTTTTTAGCCACTACGATATGATCTAGCATTTCAATACCAACTATTTCACCAACTTCCATTAGATTTATCGTCGTTTTAATATCTTCTATGGAAGGTGTTGCATCTCCACTTGGGTGATTATGCACACAGACGATGCTTGAAGCACTATTTTTTATCGCTAGTTTAAATACTTCCCTTGGATGCACCACCGACATAGATAAGCTACCTTTGAATACTTCTCTTTTTTCAATTATTTTACCTTTTGTATCAATATCTAATACTACGAAAACTTCTTGCGTTAAATTCTCTAAAGATGATTTTAGATAATTGGCTATTGACTGAGGGCTATCACACTTCACATCTAGAACATTTGTCGCGTATATTCTTCTTGCAAACTCTATATTCGCCAGAATATGTATCGCCTTTTCCTCAC
>NZ_CAUQNQ010000138.1:0-2970 GCF_963519265.1 uncultured Gemella sp.
CCATTTGGGAAGTTCTTCATACATTACGGATAGAGAGGGAAGAATAATCCAGCATACGGAGTATATTGCCTTTGGAGAAGTGTTGTTTGAGGAACACAGCACAAGCAAGACTATGCCGTATCTGTTTAATGGGAAGGAGTTAGACCAAGATACTAATCTCACCTATTATGGAGCAAGATATCTCGATATGAAGACTTCCCTGTGGCTAAATGTAGATCCGCTCGTAGAAAAAACGATGCAACCTTATGCCTATGCTAATAACAATCCTGTGAGGTTTATTGACCCGACAGGAGAATTTCCTATCTTAATAAATGGAAAAGTTAGTAATGATAGTGAAAGGGCTAGCCTAACATATTGGAGTTCTAATATTTTAAATACAATTTCAGATAAAACAGGATATAATATTAATCAATTTATGTATGTTGATGGAGATAAAAGTATCTGGGCGTATTATCGCGCTAATTTGGGAAGAGATTTTGCAAAAACTCAAGCACTAGCAATATATAATCGTTTAAAAGAAAGTGTTAAGGATGGAAAAATTACAGAACAATTACAAGTATTTACGCATAGTAGAGGATCTGCATATGGACAGGGATATATGGAGGGGCTAAGAAAAGAAATTATTAGTTTGGCTAAAGCTGATGGATTATATTTTTCTTATGGAGCAGATAATTTGATAGAATATTCTGTAAATTTAGCTCCTCACCAATCAAATAGCCTTTTTTATGAGAAGTCAGGAACTACGAATATAAATATCTCTCATTATGGAGATCTTTTATCAGGAAATGATGCAAAAGGTAATGTAATAAATATACATTCTCAACCTCCTAGTAGAATGAAAGATCAACATGGTAATGCAACACATAATAAAGAACTGAATATGGTTTTAGAAGTTTTAAAAAAAGGAAAGAATGATATTTTTAATAGAATAAAAAATGCATATAAGCATTATGATAATACAAACCAATGTAATGGTTGTAGAGAATCTACAGTTAAAGGCTCAAATTAACAATTATGTCAGAAGATAATATTATACTATACTTATTGTGTATATCATGTTTATCCCTTAATATTCTTTTATTAAGAAGATCTCTTAAAATAGGAGTGTTTATTTTTTTAGTATCTTTTATTATTAATATAGCATTATTCTATAATATGATATTTAATGGTAAATATGGTTCATCTTTTCTATGGTGGTTTATATTAGTTATTTTTAATTTTATGGTTATTATCATTGATATAATTGTAATAATTTTAAAATACTTAAAAAAATAAAATGGATAATATACAAACATATTGTTTTTAGGTATAAAAAAGCATAGTCGTTCATTAAAAATCATCCGTACGAATTTGTAAAAAGATACGGAGGTTTTCTCCAATTCGTGGAAAAGCACTGTAGGAATTTTATATATGGAACGAAATACCTCGATATGAAGACTTCCCTGTGGCTAAATACCGACCCACTCAGTGGTTATAATCCTATGAGACTGAACACTATATAGACGGACAACACAACAGTGGTGTATTCAACCCAATGAATATGGCAACATATTCTTATACTTATCAAAATCCGATATTATATATAGATCCGAATGGGAAGCAAGGTAGAATGGAAAAAGGCATGGGAAAGTGTTAAACAAGGAGTAAAAGATTTTGTATCAAATCCCCTAGTTCTGGATGCATTAACAGATGGGGGATATAGTAGAGGATTAAGAGAAATAGAATATGCAAAAACCAATCCTTCTACAATGGAATGGGTGGCATTTCAAGCAGGAGAAAATGCAAGAGAAATAAAATCTGAATTTATGGGTGGTTATGGTGTTGGGGGAATAAAAAATACAAGAATAAATTTATCTAAGGGAGGAGCTTATGGAAAATTCAATAATTTATATGATAGTAATGGTAAACTGTTAACTAATAAAAATCACTTACCAATCATTAAATCATATAAATTAGCAGGATTTAAGATTTCAGATTACATGGGGAGTGCTAATATTATGACTATTTCAGATCATAAAAACTTTATTTCAACAGGCTCATCTAAAGCTGCAATAGCTTTTAGAGATGCAGAAGCTCAACTATTGAAATCTGGAAAATTTATAGAGGCTTTTGATCTAAATGCTAATGCTATACGCAAACAATTTGGAAATAAGTATGATAATGCGCTAAAAGAAGCGAAAGAGCATTATCAAAATAAAGTAATCCCTATATTACGAAAACAATATAATAAATAAAATTATGCAATTTATCCCTTTTATATCAGTAGGAGAGTTCTTATTTGAAAATACCATAGAAGAAATCAAAAGATTAGTCAAAGAAAATTTTATCACAGGAGTTAAAGAAGAGCTGGATAAAAAGTATTTGTCATTATATATCCCTGTAAGAGGGGTTTTTATTGTGTTTAGTGAAATGGGCGATTATATTAGAACCATTGAAGTAGAAAATGATGTTTTCTTTCAAGAAGTAAATTTATTTAGAATGTCTTTTGAAAATATAAAATGCTTTATTGAGGAAAATGATAAAGATTATAAAATAATAGATGATTGCACATTAGAAAGTAAAAAATATGGATTTCTGATAGCAAAAAAGACAGATAATAGCAATACATTAACTTTTTATAGTAAAAAATATTTACAAGAAGAAGATATATCACCAGATGACATTATAAAATATTATTTAGGATAATGAGTAATGTTCCATAACTCCTTATGGATTGAATAAAGCAGAAGAATAGAAGTTCATTGAAAGCATAAAAACAGGAACGCAAAGGAGATTGCGTGAGGGATGGCAGCGGATACCCCACAGCCGTAGTTGTGGGGTTTTAGCATGGCTGACGGCGAGGAGTAATAGCGTACAGCCCGACCCGATGAAGCAGGAACAGCCTTGGCAAGGGGCACGCCCAAAGAAAAAACAAAGAGGCGGGGGAAGTTTCCTTATCCAGAACAACCATTATGCGTATGATTTGGTAGG
>NZ_CAUQNQ010000139.1:0-2959 GCF_963519265.1 uncultured Gemella sp.
TAGAGAGTCGCAAAGACCAAAAGGAGGTAACACACACATGAGAAAATATGAAGTAATGTTTGCTGTTCAACCACGTATCGATGAAGAAGCTAAAAAAGCTGTGGTTGATAGATTCGTAAATATTCTTTCAGAAGGTGCAGAAGCAGTAGAAGTTAAAGATTTAGGTAAAAAACGCCTTGCTTATGAAATCGAAGACTTCAGTGATGCTTACTACTATGTAGTAGAATTAACTTCAGCAACAGATGCGTCTACAAAAGAATTCGATCGTTTAGCAAAAATTAGCGATGACATTATCCGTCACATGGTAGTAAGATTAGAAAAATAAGGGGTGAAATACTATGGTAAATCGTGTAGTATTAGTAGGTAGATTAACTAAAGATCCAGAATTGAGATATTCTAATTCGAATATTCCAATGCTTTATTTCTCAGTAGCTGTAAACAGAACATTCACTGACCAAAATGGTCAAAGACAAGCAGACTTTATTAACTGTGTAACTTTTAGAAAGCAAGCAGAAAATATGGCACGTTTCTTAGGACGTGGAAGTCTGATTTCTGTTGAAGGTAGAATACAGACTAGAAATTATCAAGGTAAAGATGGAAACACAGTGTATGTTACTGAAGTAGTAGCAGATAGTGTTCAATTCCTTGAATCTAAAAATAGCTCACATAGTAGACAAAACAATGGTTTTGACTCAATGAGTTTTAATCAACCTCAATCACAACCAGCGTATAATAACAATAATCAAAATTATTATAATAACAATACTAATCAAAACTTTGGACAAGCTAATTCAGCTATGCAAGATTTTATTAATGACAGTTCATCATTCTCTGATTTTGGGGAAAACTTCCCAAGTAATCTAGATGATGACTTCATGCAGGATGTAGTAAATCCGTTTAAAGAAGACTAAAATTACATAGGAGGACATGCACAATGGCAGTAACTAACAATCGTCGTAACAACATGCGTCGTCGTAAAAAAGTATGTTATTTCACTAAAAATAACGTAGAATTTATCGACTACAAAGATGTAGAATTACTTAAAAAATTCATTTCTGAACGTGGAAAAATCTTACCACGTCGTGTAACAGGTACTTCAGCTAAGTACCAAAGAATGTTAACTACAGCAATTAAAAGAGCTAGACACATGGCACTTTTACCATACGTAGTAGACGAAAAATAAGAATAAGAGTGAAAAAGATGAGCTTAGGCTTGTCTTTTTTTTATGCTTTGATATAATAATAGGTAAAATATAGTAAAAAATATCGATTATAGTAGGGGGAAAGAAGTGATGGAATTAAAAAAATTAGACGAAACTAAAGTGTTAAAAGATCCAGTTCATAGTTATATTCATATTCACTATGAAGTAATTTGGAATTGTCTGGATAGTAAGGAGTTTCAAAGATTACGTCGTATAAGACAATTAGGGGGAGATTTTCAAGTATATCCAACAGCTGAACATTCTAGATTTTCTCATTCTCTAGGAGTTTATGAGATTGTTAGAAGAATGGTTACTGAAGTTAAGTCGCTTTGCGTTGAATTAACTGAATATGAGAAAGTTTGTGTGATGCTTGCGGGACTTCTGCATGATGTGGGGCATGGTCCGTTTTCTCATGCATTTGAGAATATTACTAATCATAGTCACGAAGAATATACAGCAAAAATAATATTAGGGAATACAGAACTTAATGCTATTTTAAGAGATGTTTCAGAAAAGTTACCACAAGATATAGTCTCTATTATTCAACATACTCATGAAAATGATATACTTAATCAGATTGTTTCAGGTCAACTAGATGCCGATAGAATGGATTATTTATTACGTGATTCTTATTTTACAGCGACGAGTTATGGACAGTTTGATCTTGAAAGAATATTACGTACAATGCGCGTAAGAAAAACAGCTGAGGGAAGAAAGGTAATTGTCGTTAAATACACTGGTATTCATAGTGTAGAAGACTATATTATGGCAAGATATCAAATGTACTGGCAAGTTTATTATCATCCTGTAGCTAGAAGTTATGAGGCGGTATTCATTCAACTATTTAATAGGTTGAAGGATATTTTCAAAGGGAATAAAGACTATTTTGAAGATATGAAGGTGTTGGTGCCATTTTTAGAAAAATCTGAAGTGAGTGTAGATGAATATTTTAAATTGGATGAAAATTCACTATTATATTGTTGTGCTCTTATTCAAGACAAAGAGGATAAAATTGCTGCTGATTTAGCAAGAAGATTGCAAAACAGAAACTTATTTGAGTATGTGGATTATAATGATGAAAATTTAGCTCAAATAAAAAATATGCTTACGGAAAATAACTTGGATGAGCGTTATTATTTAAGGATTGAGAATGTAGAAGCAAGTGTTTATAGTCCATATAAAGGTAGAAAGATATTAATTGAAAAACTAAATGGTGATATAGTAGCCTTAGAAAAAGCTAGTACTATAGTGGAATCTATAACTAAAGGGCAGACTAAGAAAGAGGGGACTATATTTTTCCCGAGATAACCTAAAGATCAAGGTAATTGAGTGCGGTAAGACTTACTGCATCAATTACCTTGATTTTCTTATTATATAGATGAAAGTTTAAGGTGCTTCTTGTTAGAATTATTAGAAAGGTAAATTCTCAAAGTAAGTTCCAGTAAAAAATCAAAGTGGAAGTTAAGCTAGGAAAAAAGGAAATAACAAAAAAATATTTCCAAGGTAACTTCCGGTATAAAATAAGGGAGCTTTTCTTTGGGAATTTATAGCAATTGTCAGAAAATAAAATATTTTTAACTTACTATTGATTTTAGTTTTCGGAAATGTTATAATCATAATTACACAATAAAAAATATAAATTTTAACAACAAAGGAGAGATGTAAAATGTTTGAATTAGCAAATGTAGCGAGACCAGGGGTAAGTGAATATATTTCAGGAAGTGGGGCATTGTCTGCACTTGATAATAGATTAGAAGG
>NZ_CAUQNQ010000140.1:0-2911 GCF_963519265.1 uncultured Gemella sp.
ATATTCATACTATCTACCTTTTTCTTATTTTCTAACTACTAAATTATACCACGCATGATACTAATACTCAACCAACAACGGTAATTATTTTATCTAGGAGTGACACAAAAATCATGATTTTGGAGAATTCGATTTTCTAGAGTCTTCCAAGAAAAGTGTACTAGTTATTTAAAAAGCTTGTATAAAGCCTATTTGGGAATCAAAATAACACTAAATATAACAGTTTTATTTAAACTTTTTGAAATTTTGAATTTTTGTTTTATTCTCATTTTTTAATCATTCACTCTAGATTACGACATTATATTTCTGTTATGTTGATAATTAATAAAAACTAGTGTAATATATATAAGAAATCATTATAAAAAGAAACTAAAAGGAGCTACAATGGAACACGAAATTATTTCAGAAATTTTGACTCATATAGCTAATAATAATATTAATAAAATAACTTTTTCTAATATTCGCAATAAAGAATTAGAACTTGATAAAATTATTGGTAAATTAGTTAATATTAAAAAAAGTATTAATCTACAGCTAGAATACAGATATAAAAGGATAATAAAACATACTAATATAGTTACTACAGATTCTTCAAATATTGAGAATTCGATCAAAGAACTTTTTGAATTAGCAAAAGACATCAATGTTGTTACCACAGATGAAAACATCAATATTAAAGTATCAAAAAAATTCAAAATAAGTGTAAATAGAAAGAAAACAGCCACTAAAGCTATTTCATTTGAACATAATAAGAAAAAAGACTATTTCTTAGACGAAAAACAAAAATATCCATTCTTAGTTGAACTAGGAATTCAAAATAATGATGGTAAGGTCATAAAGAGCAAATATAATAAATTCAAGCAGATAAACAAGTATCTTGAATTTATAAAACAAGCTACAACACAATTAAATTCTGATAAACAAATTACAATTCTTGACTTCGGTAGTGGTAAAAGTTATTTAACATTTTCTACTTATTATTACCTAACAGAAGTTCTTAAAATGAATGTGAAAATTATAGGTATTGATCTTAAAAAAGAGGTTATTGACCATTGTAATAATATCGCTAAAAAACTTAATTTCACTAATCTAAGTTTCATTTACGGCGATGTCATTGATTACGAAAATAAAGATGAGATAGATATGGTTATTAGTCTGCATGCATGTAATACAGCAACGGATATAGCTATCATAAAAGCTCTTGGTTGGAAAGCAAAAGTGTTCTTCGCAGTTCCTTGTTGCCAAAAAGAAGTCAACAGTCAACTTAATGACGAATTTCTTCCGTTTATGTTAAAACATGGAATTGTTAAAGAAAAATTCTCTACACTTCTTACTGATTCTATTCGTAGCGAAGTCTTAGAAGCATTCGGATATAAATCTGATATTGTTGAGTTTATCTCTGCAGAGAACACACCTAAAAATCAACTTATCCGAGCTTATAGAACAACAAATAATGTCGATAAAGATAAAATTACTAATCTTGAGAAATTCACTACTTCATTAAATGTAGAGATGTTCTTATTAGACGAAGTAAAAAAATTAATTTAATATAAAGAAAAATGCATTAGCTCTCATTTTTGAGCTAATGCACTTTATTATTCTAAAAACTATAATTCACTAAAATCGTAAACTTTACCTTTTTGTCTATTTGGTAATACAGCCGCAATTACTAAGCAAACTGCTGCTGGTACTAACCATTCTAAACTTTGAGCTGCTAGAGGAAGTTTTGCGATTAAACCACTTAAAGCCTCTACTTTAAATGTGCTTCCTACTACAGAAAGAATAGAGATTAATGTAACTACTGCCATTGTTAATTGCATTCCTAACTTAGATAATGCAACGTATTTGTTAACAATAACGATTAATACTAATGCAATTGTGATTGGGTATAAGAATAATAGCATTGGTACTGAGAATTGGATAACACTTTGTAATCCAACGTTTGCGATAGAAAATCCTACAACTGTGAATAATGTAGCATACGTTTTGTATGAAAGTTGTGGGAATTTTTTGTTAAAGAATTCTGAAGTTGCCACGATTAATCCTACTGTTGTAGTGAAACATGTAAGAATCACCATGATTCCTAAGAACATGCTTCCGAAGTTACCGAACAATTGACGGGCTGATTCAGATAGTACATATGCACCTTTATTAACTTTAGGGTTGGCAAGAACCTCAGCAGGTACTGCAAATTTGTTACCTAATAATCCTAATCCAACGTATAAGATACTGAATCCAATACCTGTTGCAATACCAGCAATCCATACACTTGATAAAAATTCTTTTTTATCTTTAAATCCTAATTGTTTTAAAGCACTCATCGCAATGATACAGAATGCTACTGAAGCAAGTGCATCAAGTGTGTTGTATCCTTCGATAAATCCTGTACCGAATGCCAAACCGCTAGTTACATAAGTTTTAGCAGCTTCTCCTGTCGAGTTAAATTTAGAAACTCCTAAGATTACTAAAATTACGATTAATAAAGCAAAAATTGGTGTTAAAACTTTACCTACACTATTTAAAATCTTAGTTGGGTTTACCGCTAATAAGAACGCACATACAAAATAAATAACTGTAAAAATTAATAACCACGGTAAACTACTTCCAGCTACAACTGGAGCTACTCCAATATCAAATGCAGTTGCTGCAGTTCTTGGAATCGCAAAAAGCGGTCCAATTGATAAATAAAGTAAAACTAAGTACGCTGTTGAGAATAATGGTGAAATTTTTTCATCCATCTCTGCTCCATAACCATTTGGATTAAGTGCCCCAACAATAAGTGTAACAATTGCTATCCCTACTCCTGAAACAACAAATCCTAAAATCGCTGGCCAAAAGTTTCCTCCTGCACTTACACCTAGTGCTGGTGGAAAGATTAAGTTTCCAGCACCAAAAAAGATACCAAATAATA
>NZ_CAUQNQ010000141.1:0-2871 GCF_963519265.1 uncultured Gemella sp.
TACTTCATATTTTCTCATGTGTGTGTTACCTCCTTTTGGTCTTTGCGACTCTCTAATCTATTAGAGAGTAAGGAGTAATAAAATTACTCTAGCGACTATTATATCAAGTATAAAAATAAAAATCAACTAATAACTATATTTTTCGGAATTTTTTTTGAATAATTTTTTCGAATCTTCTTCATTATTTAATCACTAAAAAAATCTTCTATTAACTATTCAATCCTCCTCTACTAAACAAGAAAAATAAATATCCCATTAGACAACTCTAAGGGGATATTTGGAAATTACTCTTTTACTTTAAATGAATATACTAAAACTAAAATTAATAATACTAATAAGCTATATAACGCAAACGAGGCGCTAATAGCATTAGCGAAGAATAATATAACTGTTGTTCCTATTGGTACTGAAATAGTAATAACAGTACTAAAAATACTATATATTGACGTTTGTTTTTCCTCAGGAACTGATTGTAAAATCAATGCATCTAGTTTTGGATTCGATATTCCTTCGAAATAGCCTATTATTACAGTTAAAATCACGAGTATAAATTTATTTTGCAGTAACAATAGATTTCCTACGTACATAATGAATAAAATTATTTCTAATATAGCATTATTTCTCAAACTCATATTCTTATAAAAACTAATTTGATAGACTCCTCCGACAATTGTACTAACTACTTCCACAATTTCTAACAAAGTGATAGTATATGCTACATTCCCAAATAGTAAGGTCTCATTTTTTACTAGAATTACTAGAAGTAAAGCGAACATTGCAGATGAGTAAAAATTCATCCCTAAAAATAGTATAACAAAATTATATATTTTCTTTATCTCACGAAGTATTTTAAAGTTTTCAATAGTATCCTTTAAAAATCTTTTAGTACTTACCTTCTCTTTATTATTAATTTTAAAACTACCAATCTCTGCTTTCATCACATTTTTATATTTTGCCAGTATTAAAAATGCTATCAAGAATAGTGCTGCATTTAACATACCAAAGTATGAGTAATTGTAACTTAAAAGCCCTAAAACGAATACTCCAACAGCCTTTCCACCAAGCGAGATTGTATTGTTTATAGAACTAATAAATGCTAATGCTTCACTTAACTGTTCTTTACGCACCAATCTAGTATTTATTGACATTGATAAATAGCTATTATATCCACCTAGAATATCAGCAACTACATTTACAAATACTAATACAATAAAAATCCACCATTGCACCCCATAAATACACACTAAGGCGAATAACGAAAATAATAAAAACTGATAAAATCTTGTCGATAATATTCTGTTGTACTTATCTTTCGTCTGATCTGCGAAATATCCTAGGATAAACGAGATAATATAAGGTAATGTCGTAGCTATTGACACTATACTCACAGCTAATTCTGGATTCGGTAAACTTGTCGCGTAAATAATAAACGCAATATCAAATAACGTCCTACCAGCATTCCCAAATGCCGATGAAATAGTGAATAACCTATAGAGTTTATTCTTCAAGAAAATATTCATAGAATATCACCTCCTGTATTATTTTATATTTTACATTGATACGGTTAAATTTTCAATATATTGTATAGTTTTTTTTGAAAATTTAAAATATTTATCATCAAACTTTAAATTCCTCATGATTAATAAAAAAGAGTAACTAAATGAAATCCTAATTTCCATAAACTCAAATTCGTCTTAGTTACTCTTTAATCTATTATATTTTATATTCTATCCCTCGTGAAATATTCGTACATATCTTCACGAATTGGTGTCTGTATTTTATAGAAGAATTGGATTACTGTATCTCCGCTTCTTTCTCTAGCTACCAACTTAGGCTCTCCTGTCGTTTTCATCTCTCCTAGAAAATAAAATATTCGTGCTCCATCTTTATCATCTTTATTTTTCCTCATAAATAGATAGATTTTTGTTTCATTATTATAGAAATAGTCGCACTCTTTCGATTCTAAATTTCTTCTCGGCTTCGACATCGAAGTAAATCCATTATCCGGTAAAAATCCATGTGTATAGTCACGGTTAAATGAATTTTCATCAATGTCGTAATTAATAAACACTGGTAAAGTCTTTGTTCTTTCATCATACTTATAACCACCTATAGCCAGTGGCACATAGTTAATTCCCCATGAGAATAATTTACAAATATCTTCGAAACTATATTTCTCATACAATACAAAATTAGTATCTTTATATAAATTATCTTTGTAATATTTATTATATCTGTAAATTCCATAGTCTACTAAATCTAGTAATAATTCCCTAAAAATCTCTGATTGTAGCTGTTCTTCAAATTCTTTAGATACTTTTATCTCTGATGCATTCTCATCTAAAAATATACAATCATGAAACTTCTTCTTAGTGACACTGCTAGTTACGAAATTGTTAGTAAGTATCTTTCTACTAACATCCAACTCATAATCTGCGATAAATTTATTATAATCTTTCAACATAATTTCTTCAAAAGCTGTAAGAATATTACGCTTCTTATCATCTAATAACAAACGTAAAATTATAAGTTCTTCTATCTTTTTACTCAATATTAAATTAGTAGAAACGAAATTTAGCATATTCTCTGCGGTCTTCGTCAGTTTTCCACTATATTTAAACTGTTTTTCCTTCTTGGATAAGAATGAATAATAACTTCCAGCTACTTCGAAAATCTTTCTAACATCAATAGCATCATAGTTTTCAAAATCTGAATAAGTAGGTATTCTACCAAGTTTATTTTTTAGCTTATTATATTCATCAGTAACAAATAGCCACGTGTTTAACTTCACATTGTCTATCGCGCTATATATTCTTTGTTTAGAGATTTCATCAAAATGAATAGTCGATGTCCCCGGAATATACCTAGTCC
>NZ_CAUQNQ010000142.1:0-2816 GCF_963519265.1 uncultured Gemella sp.
GTGGTTTATTATTACAAACAGTATTAAAGAACCCGCTTGTCGATCCTAGTATTATTGGTGTTTCTAGTGGAGCTAACCTATTTTTATACTTAGGATTAGGATTATTCCCACAATTTTTAATGTTTAAGTCTGTGTTTTCTATCATCGGTGGTGTTCTTGGTTTCTTAATAATTTATTACCTAGCGGGTAGAACAAAAAACAATGTTAAAATTATTTTAATCGGTATTGCGATAAGTTATTTCTTCACAGGAATACTAAGTTCTATGCAGTACTTGAACCAAGCTAACTCTACTACTTCATCTGCATTCAAAACTGTTGGTTTAGGAACTAAGAACTGGGATGATGTTTCATTATTATTAGGTTGGATTCCATTACTACTAATTATTAGCTTCTTCTTAGCTAAACTATGTAATATCTTCGCTTTAGATGATAATATTATTAGTTCACTTGGTATTAATATTAATGTGATTCGTTTATTAATTTCATTTGTTGCAGTAGCCCTTGCTTCTGTTTCTACAGCTGTTGCTGGTGTTATGGTCTTTTTAGCTCTTATTACACCTCATATTGCTAAGATTATAATTGGACGAAATCATATTTATACTATTCCATTTAGTGCTTTACTTGGAGCTTTTATTCTACTGTTATTCGATACAATCGGTCGTGTTATTTTCGCACCTATCGAAATACCTGCTGATTTAATAATGATGATTATAGGTGGACCTGCATTTATTATTTTAGTTAAGAAAGGAGTAAGTTAATGGAAAATATAATAGAAATTAATAACCTTATGTTTAAGTATGATAATAAAAATGCTCTTTTTGAAGGTCTAAATGTAAGTATTGAAAAAGGTAAGATTACTACCCTACTTGGTAAAAATGGTTGTGGTAAAAGTACCCTTATAAAAATATTAGCCAAAAATTTAAACTATAATTCTGGAAGTATAAAAATCGAAAATAAGGAATTAAATTCATATTCATTAAAAGAGCTTGCGAGTATTCTTGCGATTGTTTATCAAAAAAATGAAACTCCAAGAGAAATTACTATTTATGATATGGTTAGTTTCGCTCGTCTTCCTTATCAAAATATTTTCTTTTATAAACCTAACGCTAGTGATGTTGAAAAAATTGAATTTGCTCTTGGAAAAACTAATTTAAAAGCCTATAGAGATAAACGTGTAGATGAATTATCTGGAGGTCAGCTTCAACGTGTTTATATCGCAATGGCATTAGCACAAAGTACTGATATTATTATATTAGATGAACCTACTACCTTCCTTGATATAAAATATCAAAAATCTATAATGCAGCTTGTAAGAGACCTTAATAAATCTCTGGGAATTACTATTATCATGGTATTGCATGATATTAATCAAGCTCTAGCTTATAGTGATAATATTATTGCTCTTCTTGATGGAAAAGTAATTAAAAATGATCAAGCTGCTAACTTTTTTGATGAAGATCTTCTAAACAAACTTTATGACGCTGATATTAAAATAGAAGATGGAAAAGTAATTAGTTGGTAATTAATAAAGTTAATAATATGAAAAATTTGAAATTAATCGCTATATCAGAATATTAATATTTTGGTATAGCGATAATTTTATATCTGTAAAGGTTGTTAATGTTATTTCAGAAACCTTTAAATACTGTTATATCAACGTTTATGAGAATTTACCCTTCAAAAGGTAGAGCGAAAACTAGAGTAGCTAATAAGTTAATTTAGTAATCTAATCTAAATAAATGCTGACTGCTTCTAGCTTTCTTTGAGGTGCTAACTCTGCGTAAGTATCCATAGTAGTTGACATTGACTTATGCCCCAAGTTCTTTCCAATTTGTACCTACATTAAGCAACATTGAATCATGAGTGTGTCGAAACAAATGGAAACCATAATCTGGTGATTCTAGACTTACTAATTGAAAATGATAAAATAAGAATGTACAGTTTTGATAAAATAAAAATGTACAAATAGGTTATAATAGCGCATATTATCAGTTTCACTATCAGATTTGGCACAGAATTTATTCGACAAACCTTATTGAGTCTCTTAATAAAGAAATCAAACGTCAAACGAAAAAGAAGGTTTTTCCTAACGAGGAGTCTCTGGAACGTTACTTAGTTACTTTGTTTGAAAATTATAATTTCAAGCAAAGTCAACGAATCCATAAAGGGGGTGCCAATGTTATGACACACTCGAAAGCTTATTTGATTAATACTCCATAACTCTACTTGAGTGTTTACACATACTTATTAACAGTATCAACATGATACGAGTAGGTATTTCTTGTGAGTAAATTTCATCAGAAAATTTCATAGATAAGTCCTACATATAATCATGATAAAGTAGTAAAAATAGTTATTATCCTAGTTGATTAAAAAAATCTCTGATTTCCTCATCTTTTATAAAATAATATATAATTTTCCCCTCTCTTCTAGTGTCCAAGATGTTTTGATTGGCTAGTTTACGAAGATGGTGGGAGGCAGATGCCATACTGAGATCTAGTAAACAGGCTATATCACAGACACAGAGTTCTTCAACAGCAAGGAGATAAAAGATGATATTTATCTGTTTATTATCGGTAAACTTTGTTAAAATGCGAAGTGATTTTTGGACTTTTTCCTTTTCAAGGTAGTTCGTTGCGGTTGTAATATTTTGCTGATTTATAACATTCACTTGGCAGATACTATCTTTTTTCATAATATTTTCTCCTAGCCTAATATAGTCCATAGTATGTCAAAACTGTTATTTTCAATCAGGATATATATCCCCAATCCTAAATAAACAACGGCAATAAACCATCTGCTATATTTTTCCAAAG
>NZ_CAUQNQ010000143.1:0-2779 GCF_963519265.1 uncultured Gemella sp.
AAAATGAAGAATTTAAAGTTTGATGGAACTCAGTTAAAATATATAGCTATAATTGCTATGACAATTGATCATTTAGCATGGCTATTATATCCAGGTTTAGTTAAAGAAACAATACCAGTACTTATGCACATAGTAGGACGTTTAACAGCACCGATTATGTGGTATTTTATCGCAGAAGGATGTTATTATACAAAAGATATTAAAAAATATTTCTTTAGAATTATGAGCTTTGCTGTTATCAGTCACTTTGCTTTTTGCTTCGGTTTAGGAATACCATTTGATATAACTACAGGAAGTATATTTAATAAAACAAGTGTCTTATTCCCACTGGCGATGTCGGTTGCATTAATCGCAATCTTTAGAAATGAGAAGATAAATAATACATTAAAGATTTTAGTAATTATTGTATTCTGTTTATTAACATTTGTAGCGGATTGGTCTTCTATAGCGTTAATGATGCCATTCTTTTTATATAATCATAGAAATAATAAAAAACAACAAATATTAGACTATGTTATATGGATAAGTGTTTATGCAGCTATTTATATTATATTTATAGATGTATTTTATGGAGTATTACAGTTTGCAACTTTACTTTCGTTACCATTATTAATGAGATATGATGGTACTAGAGGAAAACATACTGGTTCTAAATGGTTCTTCTACTATTATTATCCAATACACTTGGCAATTATAGGTATTTTTAGAATTATATTATATGGAAATATACCATTGGTTTTTTAGAATTAGTATGGACGTAGCAAATCAAAAAAACATGGTTAAATTTAATACAACGAAAACTAATGTAGAAGTTCCTTATTAAGATAAAACTTAATAAGGAACTTTTTATACAGTTCGATATCAATATGTAGTAAAAAAGTATGAGATATAATATAATATGGATATTAAAAATAAACTGTTTTCGAAAGGATAAAATGGATAATAAAGAAGAAAGAGTTCAATGTCAAAAATTATGGGCAAAAAATAAATATTTTGTTTTAAGTCATTCAAGTAAAATATATTTAGAAATTAGAACGTATTTAAAGCAAGAAGAAGTATCCCAAAATAAAGTGAGTGAGCTTATAAAAATGCTGTAAGTTTACCTGAAGATAAAGGACAAGTAACGAATTCTCTTCATCATGATGAGTGTATTGAGAATTTAGCTCAGAAGGATATTTTTATATAGCTATATATTCATATTAAAATATTGATAGAAAATAAGTAAGGAGACAACTATGAAAATTTCAATTTTAAATTTAGCTCCATTAAGACAGGGGCAGAATTTTAAAGATGCTATTGACGCAATGGTTAAATTAGCTAAAAAGGCTGATGAATTAGGATATGAAAGATATTGGATTGCAGAACATCATAATACTAAAAGTGTAGCAAGTAGTGCGACACAATTACTAATACAACGTACATTAGATAATACAAAAAATATTAGAGTAGGATCAGGTGGAGTAATGTTGCCTAATCATAGTCCGTATATAGTTGCTGAACAATATGGAACTTTAGAGACTCTTTATCCAGGAAGAGTTGATTTAGGTTTAGGGCGTGCTCCAGGTACTGATTATAACACTGCGCGAGCTATTAGAAGAAACACAAATAGAGAGATGGATTTTAAAAAAGAAGTCGTGGAGCTATCTGGGTATTTTAAAGATACAAGACCTGTTCATGCATATCCAGCTGCTGGGCTTGATGTTCCACTATACATACTAGGTTCAAGTACTGATAGTGCATATGTAGCTGCTGAGCTAGGCTTACCTTATTCATTTGCATCGCATTTTGCTCCAGCTATGATGGAAAATGCAGTAGCAATTTATAGACATTACTTTAAACCATCAGAAGTTTTAAGTGAGCCGTATGTAATTTTAGGTGCTAATGCAGTTGTTGCAGATACCGATGAAGAAGCAAAAAGATTATCAACAACTCAGATTCAATCGTTTTTAAATATTATTACAAGTAATCCTCAAGGCATGGTTCCTCCAGTACAATCGGAAGAAGCGGTATGGAAAAATTATATCGCGACAACTAAAGTTCCGCATTTTGGACCAATTGCATTTGAACATGATGAGATAGTTGATCATGAGAAAGCTGTCGTTGATCAGATGACAAAAATCTCATTTATTGGTAATAAGGAAACTGTGAAAAATCAGATCTTAGATTTAAAACGTAGGGTAGAGTTCGATGAATTAATGATAAATTCATATATTTACGATGAAGAGGCTCAACACCATTCATATGAATTATTAAAAGAGGTTGTAGATGAAATTAACGACTAGCTTAGCGATGAATTGTAGAACTATAAACTTCTTATAGACCTTATAATTTCTTGAAAACTAAATTGATGACAAAAGTAGATAATTAGTGTATTATGAAATTAAATAAACTTAATAATAGTAAAAAAGAGGTAAATTATGGAAAAATATCTAATTAACAACGAATTTGTTAATGTAAAATTAAGAGTAGATGAATATTTAGAAAAAAATAACATTCACCAATTTTTAAATATAAACCAAGGTGAATATGCTAAAAATGTTGATTTAGAATTAGAGGATATTCAATATGTAGTATTTGGAAATCCTAAAGTAGGTACATTATTAATGCAAGATGATATTTATCTAAGTTTTAATCTACCACTTAAATTATTACTTATTAAGAGAGAAGATAAGACAGAAGTATTATATGAAAAACCTACTTCATGGTTAAAAGAAGAACATTCTGATAGAATAAAAGAAATATTACCTAAGATGGACAATTTGTATTTAGATATAATTAA
>NZ_CAUQNQ010000144.1:0-2741 GCF_963519265.1 uncultured Gemella sp.
CCCTTTTTGAAGAAGGTTATTATAAACACATTAGTTGTAATAGCATTTGCAGGTTTAACACAAGGAAGATTAAAAATTGATCATCCAATATATGGTTTCCTTGGAGCCTTGCTGATTACAATATTATTCACATTAGTTAGACCATTATTGCTAGTTACTGTAATAATAACAATATTTAGTTTAGGACTATTTTCATTATTAGTAAGGACTATATTAGTTTATTCAGTTTCTTATATATTGGCACCACATTTTGAGATAGTATCGTTTTGGACAGCAATAGGTTTAGTAATAGCAATTAAAATTTTTAATTTTATATTTAAAACTGAACAAAGAACGATAATAATAAAAACATTTAAAAAGAAATAAAAAAGGAAAAAAATTATGCCAAAAATTACAACAAGAGAGCTTGTTGAAAAATTGAATTTAGAAGTAATAAGTGGTGAAAAAGGATTAGATAGAGAAATCACAACAGATGAGTTATCTCGTCCAGCGTTGCAACTTGCAGGGTATTTTTCTCACTATTCACCAAAAAGAATTCAAATTCTTGGAACAAGCGAATTATCATTCTTTAAATTAATTCCAGATATTGAGAAAAAATCAAGAATGCGTATGTTATGTACACGTATAACTCCATGTATTATTATTTCACGTGAACTAGAAGTTCCAGAAGAATTAATAGAAGCAGCTAATAAATATGACACACCCGTATTAAGATGTAAACATGACACTACGAAACTGATGGGAAATATCTCAAATCATCTTAGAAGGGTATTTGCACCTACGACTTCAATACACGGGGTATTCATTGAAGTTTATGGCATTGGAGTACTTATAACTGGAGAAAGTGGAATAGGAAAGAGTGAAATAGCTCTAGAGCTTATCAAACGAGGACATCGTTTAGTAGCAGATGATAGAGTAGATATAAGAGAGATAGAAAGAGGATTTTTAATCGGAAGTTGTGAGTCTACTTTAATAAAACACTTATTAGAAATTCGTGGATTAGGGATTATCAATGTTATGACGTTGTTCGGTACAGGAGCAGTGCGTAGCGACAAAAGATTACAACTTAATATTCATCTAGAAACATGGAATGATCAAAAACAATACGATCGAATAGGTTTAGGAAATGAAAGTAAAGAAATTCTAAATTCTAAAATTGAGAAGAAAACAATTCCTGTAAGACCTGGGCGAAATGTTGCAATCATCATAGAATCTGCTGCTATGAACTATAGGTTAAATCAAATGGGAGTGAATACTGCCAAAGATTTTACATCACGATTAGCAGAAGAAATAAAAAGAAATAATATGAATAATGGGGTGGAATAATATGACATTAGGATACTTAGATCCAATTGCCTTTCACTTGTTTACAAAACCAGTTTATTGGTATGGGATTATAATAGCGACTACTGTATTTTTTGCATATTACCTTGCGGATATGGAAGCTACAAAAAGAGGTTTGAAAAAAGATACAATGTTAGATCTTTTACTAATAGCTTTACCTATAGCGTTTATTTTTGCTCGTGCGTACTACGTAATGTTCAGATGGGAATTTTACAAAGGTGACTTCGCTAGTATGATAGCCATTTGGGATGGTGGAATAGCGATATACGGTGGTTTAATAGGTGGATTTGTTGTGCTGTACTTCTTTGCTAGAAAAAGAGGGATAAAAATTATTAAACTTTTAGATATAATAGCACCAAGTTTACTAGTAGGACAAATGTTGGGACGTTGGGGAAACTTCTTCAATCATGAAGCGTATGGAGAAATAGTCACTAGGGAATATTTACAGAATAGATTTATTCCAGAGTTCATTATAGAAAATATGTATATTGACGGCGCTTATCGTCAACCAACATTCTTATATGAGAGTTTATGGTGTTTTATCGCATTAGTAATACTATTACTAATACGAAATAAACTAGCACAAAGTGAAGTCTTCGCTGCATACTTAATCTTATATGGAGTAGAAAGATTTATAGTAGAAGGAATGAGAACAGATTCTCTTTATCTTGGAAGTTTAAGAGTTTCTCAAGTTCTTTCACTAGTATTTGTAGTAGGAAGTCTGATATACTTAATAGTGCTTAATACAAAATTCAAAGATAAGAAGATTTTGTATAGAGAATCATAAAAGAGAAGGTGGAAAATATGACAGAAAAAATTTATGACCTAATTATTGTAGGAGCAGGACCAGCAGGTATGACTGCTTCAATCTACGCATCACGTGCGAATATGTCAGTATTGATGCTAGAAAGAAAATATCCAGGTGGTCAAATGCTATCAACTGAAGAAATTGAGAACTATACTGGATATGAGATGATTACAGGACCTGAACTATCAGAAAAAATGTTCGAACACTCTAAAAAATTCGGAACAGAATTTGCTTTTGGTAATATCACAAAAGTTGGTGAAAAAGATGGACTTAAATATGTTGTTGCAGGAGAAAAAGAATATGTTGCTAAATCAATAATTATTGCAACAGGTTCAGAGCATAGAAATCTTGATGTTCCTGGAGAAGAACAGTTTTCAGGAAAAGGTGTAAGTTACTGTGCGGTATGTGATGGTGCATTCTTTAGAAACAAAGAAGTAGTAGTTATCGGTGGAGGAGATTCAGCGGTAGAAGAAGCTTTATATCTTTCTAATCTAGCAGCAAAAGTTACTATTGTTCACAGACGTGATGAACTACGTGCACAAAAAATTCTTCAAGACAGAGCATTTGCTAAAGAAAATATCGAATTCGT
>NZ_CAUQNQ010000145.1:0-2687 GCF_963519265.1 uncultured Gemella sp.
ACATTTTTATGCAAACTATATTGCTAACGTTATCAAAAAGTGGTATAATAAAACTATAAAAGAAGGGGGAACCCCCTATAAAGTAGCTAGACTACTTTATGAAAGGAGTGCTTTAAAATGTTAAGATATCAAGTACGAGGAGAAAATTTAGAAATTACTCAAGCAATTAGAGAGTATATTGAAAATAAAGTTTCTAAATTAGAAAAATACTTTGCTGACAGTTTAGAAGCAAACGTTTACGCTAATGCTAAAGTATATAAAAATAATAAGAAAAAAATCGAGATAACTGTACCTCTTAAAGGAGTAACACTTCGAGCTGAAGAAACTAACGATGATTTATACGCTGCTGTTGACTTAGTTGTTGACAAACTTGAACGTCAAATGAGAAAACACAAAACTAAAATCAATAGAAAAGGTCGTGAAAAAGGATTCGCTGAAGAAAACATCCTTACTAGCGAGTTAGAAGAAACAGAAGAAACTGCATTAGACCTTGGTAAAGTAAAACAACTTAAAGTTGAAGCTATGACAAGGGAAGAAGCTGTATTCCAAATGGAACTTCTAGGACACGATTTCTTCGCATTCTTAGATAACACTACAAATGAAATTTCTGTAGTATATAAACGCCGTGACACTGGATACGGAGTATTAGAAATTTCTAAATAATTAATATTGAGTTTAAACATAATCAACCATCTTCCGTAGGTGGTTGATTTTTCTTTGCAAATACAATAAAATTAAAATAAAGAAATAAAATAGGTATAGAATTTCTCTTGTATTTTTTTATACTCTTATAGTGGTGAAGGACGCTTCCGACTAATTTTTTATATGATACCACATAAAAAATGGATTCTCCAGCTAGTAAAAGAGCCTACAGTCTCTTTACTCCTTACAAAATTGTAGTTCAATTTTGTTATCACCACTATAGAGTACTTTAGAAGAATATTTTAAGAGTAGACTAATTTTATTGTATCCAATTAGTTTCTATAACTATATACAATACCCATTAGGAGGATTTTTTATGACTAAAAAAGTTGCTTTATTCGTTGAAAATGGAAGTGAAGAATTAGAGTTAATTGCACCACTAGATATACTACGTCGTGCAAATATTCACGTTGATCTAATCTCTGCAAACAACGAAGACTATATAACTAGCTCACATAATGTGAAAATAATAGTAGATAAAAAAATTAATGATATCAATAATATTCTTAATTATGATGCAATAGTAATCCCAGGTGGAATGCCTGGAAGTACCTTACTTCGTGATAATGAGAAAATAATTAAATTTTATCAAGAAATGTATAACGCTGGTAAGTTAGTTGCTGCCATCTGCGCGGCTCCTATCGTACTAAGCAAAGCGGGAATTCTAGAAGATAAAGAAGTGACTTCTTACCCAGGATTCGACAAAGAAATAAACTGCAAAATATACAATAACGAAAAAGCGGTAATCGTTGATAAAAATGTAATCACTGCTCAAGGACCAGCAGTAGCTATTCTATTCGGTTATGAAATCGTTAATTACCTACTTCAAGATGATACTGCCCAAAATATTAGTGAGGGTATGCTAGTTCCAGTATTAAAAAACAACTTATAAAACTCAAAAATTAAGACCTCAGATTAAAGCATCCGAGGTCTTTTATCATTTAATTATTTTGTTAATTCTTCTAATTCTTTCATTGCAGCTACTACAACTTCTGGTGTACAAACATCAACCGCAAGTTTAAATGTTTCTTTTTCACTAGCTGCAAACTCAGCAATTTTTTGCATTTTTTCTTCAACATCTTCTGTTACATTAACACAAGCTAAATTATAAGCTAGATCATTAGCTTTATAGAATGGAACAAGTTTCTCCACTTCTTCTCTCTTACCTTCAGCAAGTAATTGAACCAAGATACCATAAGATACTTTTGTTCCGTGTAGTACAGAATGTGTTTCTTTAACTAAACTCATACCATTGTGCACAGCATGAGCTCCTGCCATACGTCCGTAGTGAACACCGAAACATCCAACACACCCTGAGATAGCAAATACTGTATCTACAGCATTTTTGAAGCTTTCAGTAACTTCACCTTTTTCCATAGCTTCTAATGCACCGTTAGCATCACGAAGAAGAACATCACGAGTAATTTTAGCAGCTTCTAATCCCATTCTTACAAATGGATCATTAAACTTGTTATTTCTCTCTACTAATACTACTGCTTCATACCATTTAGCTAAAGTATCACCAATACCAGCTACGAAGTATTCTTTTGGTGATTCTAATAATAAGTCTAAGTCTGCGACACAAGCATATGCTGTACGTTTAAAATATGCTACCTCTCTAAATGTATGGTCTGGGTGATAAACGGCTGCTACAGGTGCATAAGGTGCACAAGTTGCGATTACTGTCGGTACTGTCATGTACTCAACATTTAAGTTTTGCGCTACACCTTTGGCAGTGTCGATAACACGTCCTCCTCCTACTCCAAGAACTACGTCAACACCTTCTCCATATTCATCAGCAATGCGTTGCATGTCTTCAAAAGATGCAGAACCATCATATTTTGCTACTCTAAACTCTCTATTTCCTTTATAAAACTTTGTAAATGCTGCGTAAGATTTTTCCCCAGTAACAATCAAAGGAGTCTTAAACCCTTCTAATCTATTATCAAGTGCAGACAATGCCCCACTTCCTGAAATATATTCAC
>NZ_CAUQNQ010000146.1:0-2672 GCF_963519265.1 uncultured Gemella sp.
AAGTTATAAATATAACGGAGGAAAAAGTAATGACAAAACGTTCAAGTGGTGTTTTGATGCATATTACATCATTACCGGGACAATTTGGAATAGGAACATTTGGTAAAAGTGCATACGATTTTGTTGATTTCTTGGAAGAAACAAAACAAACTTACTGGCAAATTTTACCATTAACAACGACTAGTTATGGGGATTCACCTTATCAAAGTTTCTCGGCTGTAGCAGGAAATTTAAATCTTATTGATTTTTCACTTTTAACTGAAGCTGGATTGCTAGAGGAAAGCGATTATGCAAATGTTAATTTTGGTGACAATCCTGAAAAGATAGATTATGCTTTATTATTCGAAGCTAGAAGACCTATCTTAGAAAAGGCAGTTGCCAACACTAGTAAAAATAGTGAAGTATTAACTGAAATTGAAAAATTTAAAGCAGAGAATTCAAGCTGGTTAGCAGATTATGCTGAGTATATGGCTATAAAAGAAAGTTTTGGATATAAGAGTTTTATTCACTGGGATGAGGATATTAAAAAAGGTGAAGAAGCAGCTCGTGAAAAATATCGTACAGAACTTCAAGATAGCATAAGATACTACACAGTAACTCAATATTTCTTCTTTAAACAATGGCTAGCATTAAAAGAATATGCTAATGGTAAAGGAATTAAAATTATTGGGGATATGCCAATTTATGTAAGTGCTGATAGTGTTGAAATGTGGACAATGCCTGAACTATTCAAAGTTGACGAAAACAATGAACCTCTTTATGTAGCTGGATGTCCTGCAGATGACTTCAGTCCTACTGGGCAACTTTGGGGTAATCCAATCTATGATTGGGAAAAACACAAAGAACAAGGATTTTCATGGTGGATTTACCGAGTGCAAGAAAGTTTCAAAATCTATGATGTACTTCGTATAGACCACTTTAAAGGATTCTCTGATTTCTGGCAAATAGATAAAGATGCTGAAAATGCAGTAAATGGTACTTGGGAAGCTGGTCCAGGAATTGAATTGTTCCAAAAAATAAAAGAACAGTTAGGTGATTTACCAATCGTTGCAGAAAATCTAGGATTTATCGATGCTAAAGCAGAAAAATTATTAGATGATTCTGGATATCCAGGAATGAAGATTCTTCAATTTGCTTTCCCTGGAGAAGATAATCTGGATCGTCCACATCATTATACACAAAACAGTGTTGCTTACACAGGAACACATGATAACGATGTAGTTAATGGGTGGTATGAAAAATTAAGTGAATCTGAAAGAGAACTAGTTTCTGAATACCTAAATCGTCGTGATGATGAAAAAATCACTGAAGCTATGATTAGAGGAATTTACTCTTCAGTAAGTGATTATGCAATTGTAACAATGCAAGATTTATTAGATAAAGATGCAACAAGCAGAATGAACGTTCCATCAACAGTTGGAGGAAACTGGGAGTGGAGAATGCTTGCAGAAGATTTAACAGAAGAAAGAAAAGAATTTTTAAGAAATATTACAGTAAGATATTCAAGAGAGAGGGTATAAAATGTCATTTAGTAAATATGTATTAGATAATACAAGTAAAGAACTAAGTACTTTAGAGAACAAAGAGATATATATACAATTATTAAACTATGTAAAAGAAGAAGCTGATAAAAAAGCTCAAAACAATGATAAGAAAAAAGTTTACTACATTTCAGCAGAATTTTTAATTGGTAAACTATTATCAAATAACCTAATTAACTTAGGAATCTACGAAGAAATCGAAAAAGAATTAAACGCAGCTAACAAACGTCTTAGCGATGTTGAAGAAGCAGAATTAGAACCATCACTTGGTAACGGTGGTCTTGGGCGTTTAGCATCTTGTTTCATCGATTCTATCTCATCATTAGGAATCAATGGTGATGGAGTTGGATTAAACTACCACTGTGGATTATTCAGACAAGTATTTGTTAAAAATGAACAACACGCAGAGCCAAACTTCTGGATTGAAGATTCTTCATGGTTAAGAGATACTGATGTAAAATACACAGTACCATTCAAAAACTTCAACCTAACTTCAACACTAAAAAGAATTGACGTATTAGGATACAAAAAAGATACTAAAAACTATCTAAACTTATTCGATATCGAGTCAGTAGATAGTAGTATCATTGAAGATGGTATTAGTTTTGATAAAACTGAAATTGAGAAAAACTTAACATTATTCTTATATCCAGATGATAGTGATAAAAATGGTGAATTATTACGTATTTACCAACAATACTTCATGGTGTCAAATGCAGCTCAATTAATTTTAGATGAAGCTATTGCTAAAGGAAGTAATGTTCACGATCTATACGAATATGCATATGTTCAAATCAACGATACTCACCCAAGTATGGTAATTCCTGAATTAATTCGTTTATTAACTGAAAAACACGGAATTGAATTTGAAGAAGCATACACAATCGTTCAAAAAATGACTGGTTACACAAACCACACTATCTTAGCTGAAGCGTTAGAAAAATGGCCGTTAGCATATTTAGAAGAAGTGGTACCACACTTAGTAACAATCATTAAACAATTAGATGCAGTTATTAGAGAAAAATATGAAGGTGAAGATATTCAAATCATCGATAAAGATGATAGAGTACACATGGCAAACATGGATATTCACTTCTCTAACAGTGTAAACGGGGTTGCTTACCTACACAC
>NZ_CAUQNQ010000147.1:0-2671 GCF_963519265.1 uncultured Gemella sp.
TAGAACTACTTAAAGGTTCTTTTAATACATTTTTAAATGCAATGACATTTCCTGACAAAACTATGTATCCAGTATCGTCTAAAAATGAAAAAGATCTAGAAATATTGATGGATATATACTTAGATGCAGTATTTAATCCGAATCTAAAAAACAATCCAAATATACTTGCCCAAGAAGGATGGCACTATCATCTTGAAGACAAAGAAGATGAACTTATATATAAAGGTGTAGTTTACAATGAAATGAAAGGTGCATATTCATCAGTAGATGAAGTACTAGATCAATATGTAACGGAACATCTATTTAGTGATACTTCTTATAAATATTCTTCTGGAGGAAAGCCGGAAGCTATTCCTTCGATTACACAAGAAGAATTTTTAGAAACTTATAATTATAATTATCACCCAAGTAACAGCTATATCTTTTTATATGGTGATTTAAATGTTGAACAGTATCTGAATCATATTGACAGTTATCTAAATAATTACGACTATAAAGACTATAGCGATTATAACTTATCACGTCAAGAAAACTTTACTACGGATATTGTTAAACGTACATATTTTAATGAAGACGTAAAAGATAAAGCTTATGTAGCTTATAACTATATTCTTGGTGATAGCAATGAGTTTAGTAAAATTGAGAATATCGATATAATAGATGATATTCTTCTTGGGAGTAGTAATACAGAATTTAGAAAATATTTCATTGATAACAATATTTGTGAAGATGTATATAGTTATGTTCAAAAAGATCGTAAAGAAACTGTATACTCAATTATCTTTAAATACGTAAGTGATGATAAATTAGAAAGTCTTGATGTAGAATATAACTCTTTATTAAAAGGTATTATTGATAAAGGATTTGATTATGAACAGGTTCAAGCTTCAATTAACAAGAAGAACTTTTCTATCAAGGAAGAGATCAATAAAACTTCGTCACCTAAGGGTGTATCTTATGCTATTAGATTATTAAGAACATGGTTATATAGCGAAGATAATATATTAGATGCATTTGATTTAGACAACGTAATTTCTCATTTGCAAGAAAATTGCGTTAATAAACAATATGAAACTCTTGCTAAACAGTTTCTAATTGAAAATAATAAACAAGCTGTATTACACTTAATTCCGACGTTAGAAAAAGAAAATAAGGAAAAAGATTTAGTTGAATATAAAGCTACTTTATCAGAAACCGAATTAGAATACATTGTTAAAAACACTATGTTGTTGCGAGAATGGCAAAATAGTGTTGACAAAAAAGAAGATTTAGAAAAAATCAGAAGTGTTGATGCTAAAGAAGTAGAATTAAAAAATCCATTCGAAGAAACTTTCTTTGAAGAATACAAAGGTATAAGTTATTCACACTATGATGCTGTGACCAATGGTATTTCGTATTCTAAATTACTATTTGACATAAGTGATTTCGAAGTTGAGCAGTTACAATATGCATCAGTTTTATCTTATTTACTATTTAACTTTAATACAAAAAATAAAACAGAAGCTGAAATTATAAAAGAAATAGGTGCAAATCTTGGTGGTATTAGCTCTTATGTGGATGTTTTTAGAAAACATAAGAGTGAAGAATGTGAAGTGAAATTCATAATCAGTGCTAAGAATTTAGTAGAAAAAGCTGAAGACTTATCTAAGATTTTAGACGAAACTACACTTAATGTAGATTTTGAAGATAAAGATGCACTATATAATGTTCTCTTAGAAATTAAGTTAATGCTAGAAAGTAGATTTAAAAATTCTGGTCATGCTTTTGTAGCACGTCGTATTAGTGGTTTTTACAATCCTCAAAGTAAACTTGCTTCATATCACGGAGAATATGATTTCTATGAGTTTATAAGCGAATTAGTAAACAAATACGAACAAAATAGTGATAAGATTAAAGAAAAGCTATATACTGTCACAAATCTAATTTTTAATCAAGCTAGATTATTAGTTAACTTTGTCGGTAATAAAGAAGAATATACTAACTTCAAAGAAGCTATATCTTCATATTTAACTAAATACCCTAGTGAAGTGAATAAGCAAAGAGGTTTTGAAATTAAATTAGAAGAACAAGGTTATTCTGAAGGTTTTTACTTTGATTCACTAGTTCAATATGTTGGTGCGGGTTATAATATAAATGATTACACTGGTACACACTTAGTACTAAGACATATATTAAGCTTAGATTATTTATGGAATAATGTCCGTGTAAAAAATGGAGCCTATGGTTCTGGAGTGATATTTAATGCTTTTGGTGATTTTAATTTGTGGTCTTATCGTGATCCAAACTTAACAGAAACTCTAGAGATATATTACAATATTAACAACTACGTAGCTAATATTGATGCAGATGAAAAAGATCTTAATAAATATATTATAGGTACACTAAATTCATTAGATGTACTAATGTCACCAAGTGCGCAAGCCGCATATTCATTAAACAAATACATCACTAATTCCCCATTTGAAGTTTATGATAAACTTGTAAATGAGATAAAAAATACAACAGTAGAAGATTTAAGAAAATTAGCAATAGAATTTGAAAATATGAAATCTAAAGCATATACTTGTGTACTAGGTTCAAAAGAAAAAGTATTAGAAAACAAACAATTATTTAATAAAACAATAGAATTAAAATAGAAAGGTGCATGAATGAGAGTTCGAAATAGAGCAGA
>NZ_CAUQNQ010000148.1:0-2660 GCF_963519265.1 uncultured Gemella sp.
TTCCGATAATTACAGCAAGGATAATACCCATCGCACTAGCTACACCATGATTTCCATTTTTAATTGCTGCTTCATAAACTAGATACATAATTGTACTTGTTCCGTAGTTCGGTCCCCCTGCAGTCAATAACTGGATTAGAGCAAAAATTTGGAACGAGTTGATTGTTGTCACAACTACAATATATAATGTTGTTGGTTTAATCAGCGGCCAAGTAATTTTTGTGAATACTTGCCATTTTGTTGCTCCATCTATCTCTGAAGCTTCTAATAATTCTTTTGGCACGTTACCTAAAGCAGCAACATAAAGAATTATCGGTTGTCCTAATGAAGTAGTAATCAAAATCGTAATAATAGCATATAATGCTGTACTCGGATTTCCTAACCAGTCAACATTATCGTTAATTAAATGCATCGATTTAAATACATAGTTTAAAATTCCATATTCTGGATGATAGATCCAAGCCCAAACTACAGTAACAGAAACTACAGAAGAAATCGCTGGAATATAGAATACTCCACGGAAGAATGATCTTACTACTGCACTCTTATTGTAAATCGTTACTGCAACAAATATAGATACTAGCACTACTATAGGTACTGCAACTACCGTCACAATAATTGTATTAATAAGTGATTTCATAAATGGTTCGTGGATTGTCGCTCCACTTCCACTGAACATTAAGTCTGAATAGTGTTTAAGTCCAACGAATACTGGATTCTTTTTAGCAAAACTATATAATGATAACTGCAGTCCACGTAACATTGGCACTAAAACAAATGTTATGAAAAATAAACTAACTGGCAAAATAAATAGATATGCACTAAAGTCTATTTTTTTTCTTTTCTTAGTAGTTTTCATAGAACCTCCTAAAAAGTTTATTTTTTATCTAAAAAAGGGAGTGACTCAAAAATCGTGATTTCGGAGAAACAAGATTTTGTCGAGTCACCCCCGCACAGTTTATTAGATAACTAAAAAACTTTTATAAAGCGAATTTAGCTATCAATAAACCACTGCGTCTATGAGTTCTCATATGAACTTTGTTAAATTTCAGGACTTTTGGGTCAGCCCCTTCATACGTCAAATTACAATGCTTCTTTTATTGTTTTATTTGCATCTTCAACAAATTTATCTAATCCTTCTTTAGGTGTAGTTTTTCCATTTAATACACCTTGAACCATGTTGAACCATAGCGGTCTCATTTTTGCAAATCCTGGAATTGTGTTATAGTATGGAGCGTATTGTCCAGTTAATCCTTCAGCAAATTTAAGTTCTTCTGAATCATATAATCCTGTTTCACCTTTTTTAGCTGAAAAGTTACCAGATGCTAATAGAGTACGTTTACCCCAATCTTTATCATTAACCATAAAGTCAACGAATTTTTTAGCTGCTGCTGCTTTATCTGCATCACCATTATCAAAGATGGCTGGTCCTGCAACTAGATAATCGTATTTAGCTTTTCCTCCATTGTTAGGGAATGGTAAGAATTTGTAGTTAAATCCAGATGCGTGTGAAGCTGCGATACCAGGAGAGAATAAGATTGTAGTTGCTGCACGTCCTGATTTGAATGCTTCAAGAGCATCTTTAGCTTCTAAAGCTACACCTTGTCCTAATAAACCATCATCGTAAGCTTTTTTAACCCACTCTAATCCTTTAACACCATTTGCATCATTAATAGTGTATTTGCTATTTGCATCATCTGTAATCCAAGAATTGTATAAGTTTGCTACAAATGCTCTTGGTCCTTGGTCACCCGCTTGTGATTTAGTGTAGAATAAAGCTGGAGTGATACTTGAATCTTTTTGTTTAACTGCTTTTAAGAATTTTTCATATTCTTCAACAGTCCAACTTCTATCTTGTTTGTTAAGAGGTAGAAGATCTGTTACACCTAGTTTATCAGTTAAATCTTTGTTAACACCCATTAAGAATGGTGCTACACCTTGTGGATACATGTAAAGTTTATCTTTATAACTAGATGCTTTAACAGCTGCTTCACTTAATTTTGATTTATCAACATCATCTAATGGAACTAATAAATCTTTTGCTGCCCAAGCAATTACACGTCCTGGTGCATCATAGATTACGTCTGGAGCAGTTTTCGATTGAATAGCAGTTTCAATTTTAGCTGGCCCATCTGTAAATTCAATTTTTTGATAATTAACTTTAATATTTGGATTTTTCGCTTCGAATGCTTTTATTAACGCCGCATCGAATTCCTCAGTTTTCTTAAATTCTTTATCTTTTGTGAATTGTGGGAAGTCCCAATAAGTAATTTCTACTTTTTTGTTCGGGTCAGCTTGTTTTTCTTCTTTTTTACCACCCACACATCCTGTTAAAACAAGTGCAGTAGTTGCTGCTACAGCAAACAGTTTATTTATTTTTCTCATAATATGAGCCTCCTTATTTATTTTATTATTTTTAAAAATTTGACGTCTTATTTAAATTATTCTAAGATACTAAGCTCTGTATCTACATCGAAGAAGTGTGCTCTGTTCATATCTAAAGCAAATGTCAATTCATCACCCATTTTAATATTTTGTCTTGAGTGGACAATTGCTTTAATACTTTCACCATTTAAATCAGTGTGAACAATATACTCAGAACCTAATAATTCAGCAACGATTACTTTTGAAGTAATTTTAGCATGTGAATAAGTTTCTAA
>NZ_CAUQNQ010000149.1:0-2598 GCF_963519265.1 uncultured Gemella sp.
TTTATTCAATTTACTATAGTCTACATCCAGAAACAAGGCATACCATTTATTTTTTTCATTTACAAATGCCAAGATATCTAGATGTTTTTTAAAAGGATTAACATGATTTTTACCGTATTTATTATTACAATAGTCGATGATTTCTGAACTTATTTTTCTTGATTCATCAGCTAATCCTAATATAGAACTTAGTAGATTCTCTACATGTTCTCTGATATTTTGTACCGTTTCACCTACAGTACTATCTACACTAAACAACGAATAAATCTCATCAAATTCTAAATCATAAACTTCTATTGTTAGTTGATTATTAGCAAATACAATTTCTATTAAAAAGTTACTATCTAAAATTTCTTTTCGGTATATTAGTTTTTCCGCTTCTTCCTTAAATCCAAACCCGTTTAGTTGTTCCTTAGAAAAGTTATATTTTTCTACATCTATAATCTTCATAATTATTATTCGAATCTAGCTCTATCGTGACTTTGATTCCACTTATCTACTTCTGGTCCTTTTGGTACAATAGTTTTACCTGCTGATACGTAATACCCGACCTTTATTGCTTCAAAATCTGTTGTAGATCCGAATCCTGGAGTTTGATATAAGTCTTTTAAGTAGTTGAAAATATTAGGATATTCCTCAATTCTCTTTTTATTCGCAGAATATAATCCATAATAAACGACATCAAAGCGAATCATAGTAGTATAGAAACGAATATCTGTTTCTGTTATTGTATTACCATGGAAGTATCTTTGATTTGATAAACGATCCTCTACTACATCCATCATATTAAAGAATCTTTCGAATGCCTCATCATATTTTTCTTGACTTTCAGCAAATCCCATTCCATATACACCATCGTTAATAGCTACAGCTAGCTTTTCATTCCACTCATCGATTTGACCTACAAGATGCTCAGGATATAAATCTATTCTATCTTTTTTATGTAATTTTTTAAATACTGTCGCAAATTCATGAAGTAACTCAGCAGATTCTTTTCTAACTACTTTTCCTGTAGTTACATCAACAAGCACCGGTACTGAATATGGTCCTTCATAATCTGAATCACTATTTAAGTACACATCTTTAATTTTTGATTGTTTTAAAACTGGATCAAGTCCATCTTTATCTAAGCTAAATTGCCACCCTTCTTCTCCACGGCGATAATCCAATGTTCCTAAACTTATCGCATCATCTAATCCTAGTATCTCTCTTGCTATAACTGCTCTATGTGCATATGGGCAGACTGCAGTCCAAAACAATCTATATCTTCCTTCCTCTATAGGTTGTTCCTCTGTTCCAAATGGTTTACTAAAAAATTTTTTCATGTGATTTTCTCCTTTTTAATTTTCTATAAATTTTTTCGCTTCTTCATAAATATACATAACATTCAAAGTTTGTTCTTTTTGATCATTCATAAATTTAAAATCTTTATTATTTATAACTTCAACGAATTTTTTAAACTCAGCAAACATTCTATGTGAATGAATATTTTTATTTTCATTTATAAAGTTATCTTTTGTTTGAATACTGTAATTAGGAACTTCATTTGTAGGACCAATAACTTTAATTATACCTTGATCACCTTGAATATTGACATAACTATTATTAAAAGTATCTTTAGCTGCTATACATACTACTTTAAAGTTATCATATTCTAATAGAAGAATACCTGAAGTATCAACATCATTAACAATATTAGGTGAATAATGTACTCTATTAGGTTTTCCAAACAATCCAACAACAAAATGAATATTATAAATATTTAAATCACCAAGTACTCCTCCACCTTTGCTTTTATCAAATACTGGAGCTATTACTCCATTTTTAAACGCTTCGTATCTTGAAGAAAGTTGAGAAAAATTACACTCAATAAGTCGTATTTCTCCTATATTATCAATATTGTCTTTTATATCAAGATAATTTTTTTGATATTGATTTGTTATTGCTTCTATTAAAATTAATCCTTTGTCTTCAGCGATTTCAAACAATTCTACAGCTTCGTCATACTTTAACGTAAAAGGTTTCTCGCAAATAACATTTTTACCAGCTTCTAGAGCCCTCTTAGCAACTGTATAATGTAAATTATTTGGGACTGCAACATAAATCGTATCAATCTCCTTATTTTTTAGACAAAGATCAATATCAGTATATATTTCCTTAATATTATATTTGTTTTGTAATTCTTTTAAATTTTCAATATTCCTAGCTGTTATAGCTTCTAATTTAATTTCTGAAAGTTCATGAGCAAAAGATAAGAAATCTTTCACTATCATTCCAGAACCAATAATTCCTAGTTTCATGTTTTCCTCCAAATTACTCAACATAGTTCTTTAATTATAACTTGTTAAAATCTAGCTAGCAAATTTTTTGCATATAAACTCTTCCTCCAACTCATCACCTCTATCATAATAACTATTCAATACCCTCTTGAAAAATAATAGAAACTATTTTTCATCTTCTTTCATATTTTTTCATTTTTCTATTGACTTATATGTACCTTATA
Source organism: uncultured Gemella sp. (assembly GCF_963519265.1). GTDB lineage: Bacteria > Bacillota > Bacilli > Staphylococcales > Gemellaceae > Gemella. The sequence continues at coordinate 2,504 of NZ_CAUQNQ010000149.1, forward strand.
TGATATATATATATATATTTCAGAATGGAAAGGAATACAATATGACTAAAAAAATACTTGTTACAGGTGGAGCTGGATTTATCGGATCTCACACT
>NZ_CAUQNQ010000150.1:0-2590 GCF_963519265.1 uncultured Gemella sp.
CCATTTTTACCTTCAACTTTTGTAACTTTTTCATCTACATATTTAGAATCATCTTTTTCTTCTTTTGTTTCAAATTTAATTACTTCTTTTTTAGTTTCAGTAGTTTTTCCAGTTCTAGCAATTTTAATTGTATCAACTGTAGCTACTTCACTGTTTAATCCCGGTGTAACTTCATCTTTTTCACCAAGAGTGATGTTTAATTCTTTTAAGATATCTTCAACTTTTTTGTAAGTAGTTTTTCTTACCGTAGTTGTATCTCCATCAACGATTGTTATTTCATGGGCTTTATAAATGCTGATAGTTTCCCCACCATTTACTTTTGTATCTAATCCTGGTTCTACTCTATCATCTGCACCAAAAGGAATATCATTAGCAATAAGAATTTCTCTAACTGTTCCTTTTTTAGTTTTCAGCTCAATTTTATTACTATTATCTAAGTTTACGGCGAAAACATTGTGCCCTGTATATTCTTCCGCTACTACGAAAGCTCCCGATAATAATAATCCTGATGTTGCCGCTGCGGCTATAATTCTACCTAATTTCATGTATTAATCAATCTCCTTTTTATCTTCTAATCCGAACAACGTACATGCATTATTGAATGTTTGTTTTGTTAGTTGTTCATACGACATTTCTTTAAGGTCTGCAATTTCTTGTGCTACATAGTGCACATATGCAGGTTCGTTTCTTTTTCCTCTATATGGTGTTGGTGTTAAATACGGACAGTCCGTTTCAATTAACAACTTATCTAATGGACAAGCTTTTGCTACTTCTTTAGGTGTTTTTGCATTTTTAAATGTTACTGGTCCACCCAATGAAATATAGAAGTTCTCTTTTAGCATTATATTCATGCTTTCTACAGAACCAGAAAAGCTGTGCATTATTCCACCAATTTCACTAGCTTTTTCTTCTTGAAGTATTTGTATTGTATCTGCCATAGCATCACGTGTGTGAATTACTATTGGTTTGTTTACTTCTTTCGCTAGTTGAATTTGTCTTCTAAATACTTCTTTTTGAATATCCTTTGGACTTTTATCCCAGTGATAATCTAGACCAATCTCTCCGATAGCTACTACTTTATCATTAGTTAAAGCAATTTTCTTAATCATTTCATATTTTTCTTCTGTAAAGTCAATTGCTTCTACTGGGTGCCAACCTACTGTTAAATATAAAAAGTCATATTTAGCTGTGATTTCCAGTGCTTTTTCTATACTTTTATCATCGAAACCAACTATGTTTATTAATTTTACTCCCGCTTCTTTCGCACGAGCAATAGTTTCTTCTAAGTCTTCTAAATAAGCATCATCATTTAGATGCGCATGTGTATCAAATAACATACCACGCCTCCTTATGTTAATAATTATATCAAAACAACGTTTCATTAGAATATCTAAACTATTTCAATTATGTTACAATACATTTTCAATTAACTCAAATATTGTTACTTTATGCGTTTTCAGCAATATCTAGGGAGAATTATTGTCTTTTTTCAATAATTATTTCTAAATATTTAAGGAGCTGACTAAAAAAATGCCTTAGAGCATTTAAACACTCTAAGACATCTCTATAAAATGAGTTTATTATATTTAATTCAGTTCTCCATGGTACCAAACACGTACTTTACCATTCCCTATTGGATAAATATCACTGAAGTATAATGTACCTGAAGCCCAACCACGCCCATCATAAAATTGACTATAATTTACACTTGTTGGATATGCTGAACCTACAGGATAGTCATAAGGAATACTTTTAGAAATCTTCTCTCCAGTATTTTCAGAATTATTCACAATTGTAGTTTTATCTACTCCAACTGCATTATTTTCTTGATATGTTGTATTTTCTTCATTCACATTAGCATTTCCACCTGATGAAGAATAGACTGTACCAATTCCTAAGCTTCCTGGAAGTAGCACTAATAATAAACTCATCGCTCCTATTTTAATACTTTTTTTCATAAGTACTCACCTCCCTATCTACTTATTTTATTGATATTATACTCCTATATAATTATAATTGCAAACCTTTTCGTGTTAGTTTATATAAAAAAACGACTTTTTATATAAATCTGTTTAAAACTCTATGTGAATTTATATTATCTAAAGTCGTTCTGCTTATATTATTCAGCTTTGAAGTCTACTACTTGAGCACCGATAAGTTGCTCTAAAACTTCTGGTTTTACTTCTACTTGGTGACCTACTTTACCTGCAGAGATAATAATCGTTTCAACTTCACGACATTTTTTATCTACAAAAGTCGGAAATAATTTTTTCATCGCAAATGGTGAGCAACCACCTTTTACATATCCTGTAATTTTTGTCAGATCTTTAAGTGGTAACATTGATAAACTTTTCACACCTGCTGCTTTGGCAAGTTTCTTAAAGTTTATATTGTCTTCACTCATAAGTACTCCTACAATGTAGTTACCTTTGCCATCTGTAGTCATAATTGTTTTAAATACTTGATTATGATCGCGCCCGATAATATCAGCTACTCCTACACCAGTCTTCGCAGCATCACTTTCTGCATCAAATTCAAAATGATTATATTCTACACCATTTTCATCTAAAAATCGCATAGCATTTGTTTT
>NZ_CAUQNQ010000151.1:0-2520 GCF_963519265.1 uncultured Gemella sp.
CAAAATGAGGAGAAAAAAAAGGATAGGTAATAAGTATGAATGATTATCAGAAAATTATAGATTATGATTTTAGTGATACAGTTCTTGATGATAAACTTGTTGTGAAATTTAAACTGAAGAAAACTTTTACGGAAGATCAGTTTATCAGTCTTTTTACACCGAAAAAAGGTGAGAGATTTATTATAAGAACCCCTGATACTAAGTCTTCTATAATTGGTATAGGTTATGAAGCAACATGGTTATTAGATTCTAATGATTTCTTAACAAGTTTTGATAATAGTAGTGTACTATCTGGTTTTGAAGAATTAAAAGCACAGGTAACGGTTTTAGAAATTGATGAGCATGATTGTGAATACTTTGGTATTTACGGTGGAATCTCAGATGGAAATAATAAAAACAGTCAAGAATGGGTAGATTTTAGTGATACATCATTTGTTGTACCAGGTACACTCGCGGTTTTTAAAGGTGATGATGTTTATATCACATTGTTCTTTAATATGAAAGAGGAAAAAGAGTTTTCTGAATTATGGGCAGAGAGAATTTCATTTTTAAATAAACTGGATGATAAAAATGAAATATCTAGTGAACCACAGATTAATGTCGTTAGAGAAATTTATCCAGAACTTTGGCAAGAAAATATTAGGAAAGCCCTTCTTCAAATAGAAAAAGAAGAATTAAAGCGAATAGTTTTATCAAGAAAAAATTTAATATTGTTAGAAAACAATACTTCTTTAGGTGCGGTAACAAAATATCTTCTGAGTAAGAATAGGTACTTTATAGCATTTGAATCCAAGAAAAGTTTATTTATTACGACAAATCCTCTAATCTCTTTAGATTACACAGATAATGATTTAAAAGCGCATCTTTACTTGAAAAAAGAAAATTTATTTAATAATGATTATTCAGTAATGTTTGATGAAGAAGAAATAATTAATGAGTATAAGGAAAATTTTGAATCTCATTATCATACTGATTTTAAGGTGTATGATGATAAGACTCTAATGGGTAAAAAGCTCGATGTATTTTCTGTTTTAAATTCTAAAGTTGAAGATTCGCAACAAGCGATAAAAGCTCTTAGTCTTTTATATCCTATGCCGATAATAAAAGGATATCCAGAAAGTGCTGCGAAAAAATTCTTTTCTGAAAATTATAATGTAGGTTATGGTTTTTGGTATTCACCTTTTGGCTATATCACTAACAAATTAGATGCTAAATTCTATACATGTGGGAATATGATGGTAGCACAAAATAATATGATTACTTTATTTACTAGTATCTTATTATCAAAAGATGAGAAATATGGTGAAGTAATAGAAAAATCTAATAAAATTGTTAGTTCTAGTCTGAAATTATTTGATCATTAGGAGAGTAATCATGGGACAAAGTACGATGAAAAAAGGTATAGTCTTTACCTTACTAGGAGCTACATGTTGGGGATTATCAGGAGTATTAGGGGAATATTTATTAAATGTATCAAAAATAGACCCCGTTTGGATTATAGCTAATAGGTTGTTCTTCTCTGGAATTGCAATGGTAGCTATTTTACTCATTAAAGATAAACATGATTTAGTGAGAGTATTTTCAAATAAGATAGATATTTTAAAACTATTAAATTTTTCTTTTTTTGGACTTTTAATCTGTCAAGGAACATTCTTTTTAACAATCAAGCATACAAATGCAGGTATGGCAACGGTTATACAGTATATTGGTCCAGTAATAATAATGTTATATTATTGTGTTATAGGTAGAAGATGGCCTCTACCAAGGGAGGTTATTGCAATAGTGGTTTCGTTATTTGGAACGGTATTAATAGCAACCCATTTCGATTTTAGCAAATTGAATATTTCTACATTAGGATTATTTTGGGGGTTACTTTCTGCATTTGGTCTTGCTAGTTATAATATTTTTTCAATAAGTTTAACTACAAAATATGGTGTAATGCCTATAATGGCTTGGGGGTTATTAATCGCAGGAGTGGTTGTTTATTTTACTACAGGTAGTAATTATGTTCCAGATAATTTTACATTGATTGATTTTATATGTATGTCTGGAGTGGTAATAATTGGAACAATATTGTCATTTTCTTTATATTTAGAAGGTGTTAGGTTAATTGGTGCAGTCACGGGAAGTATTATCGGTTGCTTTGAACCGATTGCTGCTATAATCTTTTCTTTCCTCTTATTAGGAACAACATTCGGAACAATAGATTTAATTGGTGCAGCTTTTATTCTATCAGCGGTAATTGTTCTAAGTAAGAGATAAAAAGGAAATAAGAGTTTAAAATGTTTTATAAACCGAACGGGGGTAACTTTTAAAATCGATTTTGAAAATAAGAATTTTAAGTTACTCTCGTTTAAAGTTGTATGTTTAGATAAAAAATCCTGAGAACAATATAGCTAAGGGTAGTTTCAATTAGGGCATTTTTTGTTTAAATATTTTTAAGATGATTTCTGAAGTATCTACAGAGAAAGGATAAAAATGAGTAACGTAAAATTTGATGAAATGTATAAAAGTATGAAT